>DATCKI010000297.1:0-7038 GCA_036562365.1 Bacteroidia bacterium
ACTCAACAATAACAAACATTTCACTAATCCACAAGCATTTAAATTAATTTATTTTAACATATTTTTTTCCATTTAATAAAATTTTTATTGGTCTGGAGTCATAATTTTTCTAATTTCGTTTACATATAAACTAATAAAATTTATTTACTATGAAAAAACTTATGTTTTTTGCCCTAATTGCGGCTGGAATTGGATTCACTTCTTGTTCAAAATGTCAAACTTGTTCTGCAACTATTGATGGTGAAAATTATAGCCAAGAAGTTTGTCAAAGTAATTACAACAGCAAAACTCTTTATGATGCTGCTATCAATGCTATGGAAGCAAGTGGATACGATTGTAAATAATTTTCAATCGAAAAATTATATTTTTCAGCCTCCAACAAGGAGGCTTTTTTCTTTGTAAAAATTTGATAATTTAATCTATTATTTTATCTTCGGCCTTATAATTAAACAGGAAATTCTTATGAAAAAAATTATGTTATTTGCCTTAGTGGCTGCAGGAATTGGCTTTACATCATGTTCAAAGTGTAAAACTTGTACAATTTCAGGCTCACCTGACTATACTCTTTGTCAAGAAGATTTTGACACCAAAGAACAATATAATGCAGCAGTTTCACTAGCTGAACTTGGAGGATATAATTGTAAATAATATCTATTCAAAGAAGAATTTAAAGCCTCACAAGTTGAGGCTTTTTTATTTTCCAGAACCTTTTAAAATGATTCGAATTGTGTAAATCATAATTTTTAGATCGAGAACCAAAGACATATTTTCAATATACAATATATCGTATCTCATTCTCTTTATCATTTGCTCTATATTTTCAGCATAACCGTATTTTACCATTCCCCAACTTGTGATTCCTGGCTTTACTCTATGCAACATTCTATATTGTGGAGCTTTTTCTACAATCTTATCTATAAAGAACTGACGTTCGGGTCTAGGCCCAACCAAACTCATTTCTCCTTTAATTACATTAAAGAATTGTGGTATTTCGTCTAATCTATATTTTCGTAAAACCTTTCCTACAGGGGTAATTCTTGGGTCATCGTCTTTAGATAATGCAGGGCCAGCTGCTTCTGCATTCAAGTACATAGACCTAAATTTTATTATATTAAATGGTTTACCCTTTAAGCCAATTCTCTCTTGTTTATAGAATATAGGGCCTTTATCATTAAAATAAACGCATAAAGAAACTATAACATAAACTGGAGCCAATATTATTACAGCCAAACTTGAAGCAAAAACATCAAATAAACGTTTGAGATTTCTTTGCCAAACTGGCATTCGAACCGGCGTAATCTCAACCAATGGAGTCCCATAAACACTAGTATATCTAACAGAACCCATTATAAAGTCTTCCATATCTGGAAGTGCTTTAATTGTTACATCTTGTACATGCAACTCGCTAATAATGTGCTGATATTTATTTTTATCAAAGGCCTTATTCCCAATTATTACTTCATTAATTCCGTATTTCTCAACCACAGCAGTTAAATCAGCATATTTACCTAATACAGGAATCTTATTTTCGAAGAGGGCTCCTTCAATCAATTCATCAGAAAGAACTCCAATAATTTTCTTTCCACTAGGTACCTTTTCACTTAAAAAATCTTCTAATAATTCAGAAGCTCCTTCACCAGTTCCAAGTAAAAGGGTCGGAATAAAAATCTTACCATCAACTATGCGTCTATTTACACTTGTTGTGATAAAAAAACGAGGCAAATAAGTTAACAATAATAGAGCACAAATATAGACTCCTAAAATTTTGTAGTAGGAGTTATAATTAGGCACGTAATCGTCGAGCATGATTAGGAAAAAGATAAATACCCCTCCAGCCAATATTAATAAAATGCTTTGTGCAAATTCTCTTAAACGAGATCTTCCTAAGGTTTCTTCATAAAAACCAGCAATCCAAAAAAGGATCATCCAGAAAGAGGTAATGAAGACTAAGCCCAGCCAAAAATTGTGATCAAATACCAAAGCAACATCTATACCCAACAATTCTGTTTCTAGGGATAATTTTCGATAAGTGAAAAGTATAATCCAAGAAAGAATTAGTCCAATAAGGTCGGCAATAAAGTAGCTAAGCTTTATTTTGTACTTCACGATTAGTAGATCAGTTTCAGGTTATCTAAATACAATTCTTGCATAGGATTATCTAAATCACGAGGCACACGAATCATTAAATGAAACTTATTTCCTTGTGTAAATTTAAGTATTTCAGGAGTTAAAGCATAATATACTTTTTTCCATTGATTTTTACTTGAATTTAAGCCTCCAATATCAAAATCGTATGTATAACCATCTGAAGTTATACCACGCAAACGTATAATAAATGGGGTATTACATTTATAATGCATTTCGAAGTAGACTGGTACACCATTTTTAGGCAAAGTATAGGAATCAATAGTCAGTATTTCTGCATAAGAATTAGGGTCAGAGGTTGACAAACTCAAATATCCACAACCTACTCCTTCAAATGCAAGGCTAGCACTATTCACCAAACTAATATCAGAGGAACTATATAAGGTTTTGGTTAGCGACATACTTCCCAATTCGAAGCTCTCTAAATAAGGGGTACTTCTTAAAGTATCGTATCGTAAAACGGGATTAAAATGAATAGTATCGCCAATTTTAAAATTCCAAACATCTTTGAATGGCTCAACCACGGTATAAATAGGTCTTTGAGTTGAAAAACCATTCATACGGAAACCTGGCATAATAATAACACTAGCATTTCCATTCATAATTACAGGAAACTTAGCTGGTAATTCGTAAGTACCTTGTAAATTATCGTTTACATAGAACCAAACATCACTAAAATCTTGCTTAATAGTACCTAAATTATTCGCGGGAGTTGCTTTAAACCCGATACTATCAATTCTCACCCAAGCTACTTGTTCAGCTTCCATTTTCTTACAAGAAAACTGAATACAAGCTAAAAGACTTATAATAATGCTAAATGGTAAATATTTACTCATACGACAAAGCTAATCAAAACCTAAATATTAACGTAGAAAAGCTTATTTATTGTACCTCTTAGCTTCACTTTCAACCTTTTCCGAGATCAAAGCTGCTGTTTCTACAGCTCTTAAGCCGTCGTATGCACTTACTGCTGGTTCTTTTCCTGTTACAACTGAATTATAGAACGCTTTCAACTCTTCTTGAATAGCATTTTGTTCTTGCACTTCTGGTTTATTAAACCAGACTTGCTTTTTAGGTTTATTTGGACCTAAATCAATATGAGGACTGAAAGGATCTGGTTCACCGTCCACATCGCTTAACTTCAATATTTCGGTTTGTTTTTCTAAAAAATCTACACTTACATATGCATCTCTTTGGAAGAAACGCATTTTTCGCATATTCTTCATCGAAATTCTGCTAGCCGTTAAATTAGCTACAGTTCCATTTTCGAATTCTATACGTGCATTACAAATGTCGGGGCTATCGCTAACTATAGCTACACCATTTGCATATACTTTACGTACATTACTTTTAACTACAGATAAAACTATGTCTATGTCATGAATCATCAAATCCTGCACAACAGAAACATCTGTACCACGAGGATTAAATTGAGAGAGTCTATGACCTTCAATAAAACCAATTTTAGATAAATGCGGGAATGCTGCTTGGAAAGCTGGATTAAAGCGTTCTACGTGTCCAACTTGCACTAAAACCTTAGCTTCATGAGCCAATTCTAGTAAAATTTTGGCTTCGCGTGCGTTTTCAGTAAAAGGTTTTTCTACGAAAACGTGTTTAAATTTACGAAGAGCAGCAGAAGCATATTCGAAATGAAATAAAGTAGGAGTAACAATATCGACACAATCAACAGCATCCATTAATTCTTCAGAACTTTGGAAAGCTTTAACGCCAAATTGTTCTTCAACAGCGGTACGTACGTCGGCAGAATTATCGTAAAAACCGATAAGTTTAAACCCTGGTAAATCTTTTAAAATTCGGATATGAATTTTTCCAAGGTGTCCCCCACCCCAAACGCCAATTTTCAATTCTTTCGACATAACTTATTTATCAGAACAAAAGTACATCTTGATTATAAGCGTATATCTTAAAATATCAGAGCAGTTTAAACAGAACTATGTTAAATACCCCGCAAACATAGATAACAAAAGAGTCAAAAACGTAGTACTTTTGCAATATGATTACTGGTGACGGATATGTAGAACAGGGAATGCGAAGACAATTGGTACAATATCTTCGCGAAAAAGGCATTGTCGACGAAAAGGTATTAGAAGCAATAGGAAAAATTCCGCGCCATTTATTCGTCGATTCTGCCCTTAAAGAACTAGCTTATAAAGATATGGCTCTGCGAATTGCTGCAGATCAAACCATATCACAACCTTATACGGTGGCATTTCAAACCCAAATGCTGCAAATTAAAAAGGGAGATAAAGTTCTAGAAATTGGAACTGGAAGTGGATATCAAGCTGCCGTTTTACAAGAGGTAGGCGCTAAAGTATTCAGTATTGAACGCCAAAAAGAGCTTTTTGATAAAACCAAAATCTTCCTAAACAAATTGGGTTATACTCCTAAAATGGTTTATGGCGATGGGTTTAAAGGCCTTCCGGGTTATGCACCTTTCCATAAAATCATAATTACAGCTGCAGCACCTAAAGTACCTGAAGATTTATTAAATCAATTAGCTCCGGGTGGGTTGATGAGTATTCCTTATGGTGAAGGTGAAAGCCAAAAAATGTTCCTAATTGAAAAGAAATTAGACGGACAATTAGTAAAGACCGAAATGGGAGATTTCAAATTTGTTCCGATGTTACAAGGCAAATCTAGATAACAAAACCCTAGTTATTAGCCTAATAAGTAGCAAGTATTTTTAACCTTCCTTTAAACGCTCCTATTTGAGCTTTTTTCTACCTTTGCACTAAATTTTGCATAAGGAATGTCCGACATTAAATTAAATACCATCGAAGAAGCCATTGAAGACATAAAAAATGGCAAAGTAATTATTGTGGTTGATGATGAAGACCGTGAAAACGAAGGTGATTTTATCACAGCCGCTAGAAATATTACTCCAGAAATCATCAATTTCATGGCTACGCATGGGCGCGGACTAATCTGTGCACCCATCATTGAAGACCGTGCAGAAGAATTAAAACTTGAACTTATGGTTCAAGATAATACAAGCCTGCACGCAACTCCGTTTACCGTAAGTATAGACTTAATTGGAAAAGGATGTAGCACTGGTATTAGTGCTTACGACCGCGCTCAAACTATTCAAGCGCTCATTAATCCAGATACCAAACCTGAAGATTTCGCTAAACCTGGCCATATTTTCCCATTAAAGGCTAGAAGAGGCGGAGTTCTTCGTCGTACCGGCCATACAGAGGCAACCATCGATATTGCTCGACTTGCAGGGTTTGAACCAGCTGGTGTTTTGGTTGAAATTATGAATGAAGATGGAACTATGGCTCGTCTTCCTGAATTAATGAAAATCGCTAAAAAATTCGACCTTAAAATTATTTCTATCGCCGATTTAGTTGCTTACCGCATTAAACACGAAACTCTTATTCGTAAAGCTGAAATCGTGAAAATGCCTACTGAATATGGTGATTTTGAATTACACGCATACGAACAAACTAACTCTGGTGAAGTTCATATGGCTCTTGTAAAAGGTCATTGGACCGCCGACGAGCCTGTTATGGTTCGCGTACACTCTTCTTGTGCTACCGGCGATATATTCGGAAGCTGCCGTTGCGACTGTGGAGCTCAGCTTCATAAAAGCATGGAAATGATTAACGAAGAAGGTAAAGGCGTTATCCTTTACATGCAACAAGAAGGTCGTGGTATAGGTCTTTTAAATAAACTAAAAGCCTACCGCCTGCAAGAACAAGGTTTCGATACCGTTGAAGCAAATATTGAACTTGGTTTCCAAGCTGATCAACGCGACTACGGAGTTGGAGCACAAATCCTTCGTGATCTTAATGTTCAAAAAATGCGCTTACTAAGCAATAACCCTAAAAAAAGAGTGGGATTAGTAGGATACGGATTAGAAATTGTTGAAAATATCCCTATCCAAATTGAACCCAATAATTATAACAGATTATATCTTGAAACTAAAAAGAATAAATTAGGTCACAATCTAAGCAATTTATAACACTCGGTTTCTTACATCAAAAAGCCAGTTTAGTAATATGCTGGCTTTTTTTATTGCCCTTGCTCTCTAAAAGCCCTTTGATTAGCCGCTTCTTGCCTATATTTTACTGAATATTTATAAGCCGATATCCTACCTTCTCTCATTATTTCATCTCCTAAAAATTCTTTTAAATAGTCTTTATGATTATAGATTGTATCTGTTAATATGATGATGGTATTATCTCCTTCATAAAAACCAATTTCATCAAACTTATCTCTTACTACATTCTCGTCCCAATTGGCAATTGCCCATCCATACCTTCTTAATGCGTATAAAGCTCCATTTCTTGCTTCTTCTGGATAAATTAAAACTCTCTCCTCTTTTACATTTAATGCATCGAATTTAGGTTTTGCAGCTAATAAATCCTTATAAACTCTAGCATAATAAAGATTATAATCAAGTGTATATCTCTCTTTTAATTGAAGCTTTACTTTTAAGCTGCTATGTACTATCCCAACTAAAAGTACACTTACAATTACATAATTAAATTTGCGCTTAGGTAAATATTGAATAATAACATATACAGAGTTTAGTATATTGATAAAAATAGTAAAGCTTATTAAGATAAAGTAATAATCATGATCTCTAAATTGTTTATAAAACAATAAGATATACGTAAAGCTTCCAAGTAGCGAAAATAATCCAAGCAAGTACAAAAATCGATTTGCCTTCTTATATCCTCCCCAACCTATTAAAATTACTATTAAGAAGATAATATGAAATGGTTTAACGTAGTAATGCGTCCACCAAAAATTAGTAACTAATTCAAATACAGCATCTATTTCGACTCGACTTAATTTCCAAATTGGAGTAATATTGGTTAAAAAGTAAAAATTATTGAATTGATCATTATACCAATTTATGTAGTA
>DATCKI010000298.1:0-3471 GCA_036562365.1 Bacteroidia bacterium
GTTAAAGCCTTGAAGGATGATATAGGAATGCAATATTTCCAATCGGTATTAAGTTTGTATTTCAAAGTTCTTCAAGCATCTGGAAACAGTATGCAAAAAGAAGATGAGTTGATGAAGGAATACATGGCTGCTGTGATGGAATATCGTAAAAAGGATTTATTATATCCTGACGCTAACTTCACATTACGATTAACATATGGCGAAGTTTTAAGCTATAATGGTACCGATGGCAAAAATATGGGTTATTTAACTAATGCTTCTGAAATCTTAGATAAAGAATCTACTACAAACGAAGAGTTTGAAGTATTCCCTAGATTGAAAGAATTAATTCAGAAGAAAGACTATGGAAGATATGCAGAGCAAGGTCAAGATTTAAAAGTGAATTTCTTAACTACGCACGATATTACAGGAGGAAACTCAGGTTCTCCAGTTATGAATAAAGAAGGTGCTTTAATAGGTATTGCTTTTGACGGAAACTGGGAAAGTATGGTTGGCGACTTAAGTTACCAAGCCAATACACAAAGAACTATTAGTGTAGATATTCGTTATGTATTATTTATCATAGATAAATATGCTGGTGCTACAAATATTATAGAGGAGCTTACATTAGTGGACTAATTTTGGATCCATTCAGTCTAAGTCAGAAAGGCAATATCGTTTTGATATTGCCTTTTTTAATGCTTTTTGTTTAAGTTAAATATAGGTTTCCTACATTTGTTATAACCTTTTTACACTAAAATCGTATAAATAAAGATGCGCCATTTAGGTCTGATATTGATTTTTTTACTCAGTTTCCTAACTGCTTATTCGCAAGTAGGGAATGGTGGCATTTTGGTTGTAAACGACCCATACAATAATCCGTATGTTACGAAAACATCTAAGCGTGGCGATTTTAAAAACTTGATTAAAGTGGGAATTTTATCGCCATTTAGAGGAGTTTTTGAATTAGGGTATGAGCGACTTCTACCTGAAGGGTTTAGTATAGAAGGATTTGCGGGTATTACATATAGAGATTTTGCATTTGAGCGTTTAAATTCAAACGGGTTATACAATTCAACTTTTGTAAATGCAGGATTAGGATATTCAGGGAAATTGGCGTTAAAATACTATCCTTTTTCGCAAGGTTGGTTCTCAGGGGTTTATTTTTCGAATGAAGCTGGATATAGAAAGTATAACTTTAAAGCTAATTTGGTTGAAACTACTGCCAATGGTGCTTCCTATAATCGACAAATGAATATAGGTTATGAGTTCACAGAAGTGAAATTATTTTTAGGGCAAAACTTAGCAAACTATACAGGCCGTTTCTTTATAGACTATAAAGTTGGATTAATTTTTAGGCATGTAAATGCTACATATCCAGAGTTTGTGAATAATGGGAATGGCACTCAATATAAAATTGCTCGTAGCGACCGCTTTGGACCTGCATTAGGTTTTAATATACTTGCGGGATACGCATTTTAGACTATACTTTTTTTCTTCTTTAGGAATATTTTCATCTTTTGGAATACTAATAGTAGTATAGCACCAAAGAATGCCATGCGTCCAATAATATCTCCATGTTCGGTATAGATAGTCTTTTTGTTATTTATCGAAATTTCGTGACGTAAAGCAATGGCCTCATCCCAATTACTTTGTTGAATAATGTCGCCACGTTCATTAATAAATCCACTGATTCCTGTATTAGCAGAACGTGCTACAGAGCGTCTGTTTTCAATAGCTCGTAAACGAGCATATTGGAAGTGTTGTTTATAGCCAGGAGTATCTCTCCACCAGCCATCATTGGTAATAATAGCTATAAAGTTTGCACCAATTTTTACATAATCGGTAACATAATCGCCAAATATAGATTCATAGCAAATTACAGGGGCTGCAATTACGGTAGAATCTGGGTTATAGAAAACACTTCTGTAAGGCTGAGTACCCATATTACCAATAGGGCCTAAATTATCGAAAATACTTTCTTGGAATGGTTTTAAAAATCGTTGAAAAGGTAATCTTTCTGGACCTGGTACTAATTTACTTTTATGGTAAAATTGAAGATTTCTTGAAGTATCGATATTCATCGAAGAGTTATAATCTATCACCCATTCTCCACGTTTATTCTGAGTGGCTTCCATAGGAACATTAGTAGCATCGGCAGGGTATTTTACTAAATAAGTTAACCCAGTTAAGAAGCTAAGTTGTGGGAATTTCTTAATATGATTACGAATTGAATCAATCTCTTCAGAGTCGTCTTGATAATGTTTCCAAATTCCATATGGGATAGCCGTTTCAGGGCAAATGATGTATTTGGTATTTGGGGTTGCTTGGTCGAATCCTAGTTTTATTAAGCGTTGCAATTGCCAATCGCCATTAGTAGAAAATTTTTCGTTATAAGGGTCAATATTGGGTTGAACTACAACTATTTCAGCTTTTAAATCGGCATCTTTATAAGTTGCATAACGAATATAAGAAGCTATAATAGGAAGGCAAATCAGGGATATTGCAATAATAAGTTTTTTGCGGAAATAAGATTTATTAGAGAATTGAAATATAGCTTGAAATAATAACCAGTTTACTACTAAAACCCAAAGAGAGCCACCTAAAGTACCTGTAATTTCGTACCATTGAACCCATTCTGGGAAGTTAGCAAAAGCATTTCCTAGTGTTAACCAAGGCCAAGTAAGGTCCCAGCGCATATGACCGAATTCAAAGCCTATCCAAGTAGTAATTAGTCCCCAAATGGCTATGCGAGCATCTCTATTTTTTTGCAACCACGCATAAGCGTACCAAACAAGGGCCATGAACATAGAGTTACAAATCCAAGCTGCAATTGAGCCCACATCGGTTGCGAAATAAATCCAATAAGTAGTTAAGAAATTGAATATTAAGAAGCCCCACCAAAATGCAAGAAAGCTAACAGAGAGATTGTTTTTGGTATTTTCTCTCAAATGCTTTTCGGCAAGAAACATGGGAACTAATGCGAAAAAAAGGAGTCCTGGAAAGCCTTTAGCTGGCCAAGCGGCCGAAAGTAATACGCCACTTAAAGTGGTTAATACAAAAGCAAAAGGTATAATTGGAACAGACTTTTTCATAAGATTAATTTAAAACCGCACTACGTTTACTATCAAGTTTAATAAAGGTAAAAATAAGTATGGTAAAACTAAATAGGGAAGACCCACCATAACTGAACATAGGTAATGGAATACCAATTGTAGGTACTAAACCTATACACATACCAATATTGATGGATATATGGGCAAATAAAATAGATGCAACTCCATATCCATAAATTCTACTAAATCTTGATTTCTGTCGTTCGGCATTCATAATAATTCGAATAAGGAAACCGAAATAAACGAGTACGAGCAAGGTACTTCCTATAAATCCCCATTCTTCACCTACTGCAGAGAAAATAAAGTCGGTATATTGTTTAGGTACGAATCTATATTTTGTTTGCGTACCTTCTAAGTAACCTTTACCTGTTAAGCC
>DATCKI010000303.1:0-1562 GCA_036562365.1 Bacteroidia bacterium
AGATTATATTAAATTGCTTATGAATGTATTCGCTAAAATTGCCATTATTGCAGGACTAGAGATAGCCTTTAGCTTAATTTTTTGGGCTATAATGCCAAACAAGTTAATAATAAGAAGTTTGATATAAAATCGGTATTAAAAGGATTAGTGGAGCGGTCTTTTTTGACATTTAGTTTGATTCAAGGTTTTCCGCATGCCTTAACCTTATTTGGGGCTTTAAAATTGGGGACTCGTTTAAAGCGAACTGAGAAATCGGATACGCAAGAAGAGCAAAAATTACAATCCATTTATAACGATTATTACCTAATAGGTAATTTTATTTCGGTAGGATTGAGTATTTATTATTTTACTCTTCTTGGTTCCTAAAAATTATTGAAAATTATTCCAAGCAAATTTATCTTGCACGTCGCTAGTTCTTAGTTTGTGTAGAGCTGTTTTAAGTTTATTTTGGATAGAATCTGCACCAATTTCAGGCAAAGAATAATCTACTCCATCTATATTAATTTGCTTAATAGGAGCAACTACAGCAGCGGTACCAGTACCAAAAGCTTCTGTAATATTTCCAGATTTTAAGCCTTCAGCTAATTCGCTAACTTTAATTCTTTTTTCTTCGACGTTATAACCAAGGTCTTTAGCCAAAATCATTAAGGAATCTCTGGTAATACCAGGTAAAATACTATCTGTTAAAGCAGGGGTAATTATGGTTCCATTTTGCACGAACATTACATTCATAGTTCCAGACTCTTCAATGTATTCGTGTTTGCTTCCATCGGTCCAAATAATGGCATCAAAACCTTCTTGTTGAGCCATACGAGTAGGGTAGAATGAAGCGCCATAGTTACCAGCACATTTAGCGGCACCAGTACCACCAGGAGCGGCACGAGAATATAAAGTTTCTACTTTAACCCGAAGTGGTTTTGGGTAATATGGTCCTACTGGCCCACCAAATATTATGAAATAATATTCTTCAGAAACTTTTACACCATATTTACTTTCGCTAGCAAAAACAAAAGGTCTTAAATAATAAGAACCTTGTTCAGCAGAAGGAACCCAGCCTTTTTCAACATCTACAAAGGTTTTTACCGCCTCAAAGAATAATTCTTCAGGCAAGCGAGCCATGCACATGCGATCTAATGATTTATTTAAACGCTCTATGTGTTTATTTAAACGAAAGATATTGATTTTACCACCTTCGGTACGGAATGCTTTCATTCCTTCGAACACGCTCTGCCCATAATGTAAAGCAAGAGCTGCCGGACTAATTTCTATTGTTCCAAAGGGTACAACTTCACCTTCAGACCATTGCCCATTTTTGTATTGAGCTATAAACATGTGGTCTGAGATGTACTTTCCGAAATCGATACTGTTGAAGTCTATAGAGGGCAGTTTCGAATTTTCTACTTTATTTATCTTTACCATAATACAACAAAACTGGGCGCAAGGTAAAAAAATAATCTAAGCTTAAGAGACCTTTACCTTTACTATGCTGTGATAGATGGTTTAAATTATTAAATTTTAATAGGTTAGACGGGAGCTTTAAATTAAATTAACCATGCCGATTT
>DATCKI010000307.1:0-17453 GCA_036562365.1 Bacteroidia bacterium
ATCTTGAAAATAATTAGGATCACTTTTTCCTTCTTTCCAAAGTCCAGAGAAATGTTTCTCAATTTTAAGTCCAGCTTCATTGCAATATCTTTCAATAGTTCTGATATCGAATGCAACATTGGCTCCTTTCACATGTTTATCCATTAAAAAACATTCGCCCTCAGGAAACTCAAACCTAAAACTATCTTTAGTCTCTGGATCATATTTATCATCCAATATAAAGAAAGTAGCAACTAATTTCCCATTTTGCGACAGCACTCGCGCCGTTTGTTTGAGGTAGTTTTTAACTTCAATATCTGTCATATGAGTAAAAACAGATATTGAACATGCTACCTGAAATTTATTATCTGGATATGGGAAAATGTAATTTTCAGCTTTATTCTTACTTGAATTATAGAGGTCATTCAAAATATCAACATATGTAAATTTGAAGTTAGGATATTTACTTGTGATTTTAGATTCACACCAATCCACACCTTGTTTTACTACATCAAAACCTTCGTAATCACCTTTCAAATAATTAACCATAGGAACAGCTACTCTTCCTACTCCAGAACCTATATCTAGAAAATTGGATTCTGGTAATAGTCCTGCATTAGATTTAAAGAATTCAAACCAAAATTCACCTTGACTTTTATAATCTCCTCTTCCTGTATAAATGAGAGCTTTAGGAGGAAGCAAATCCTCTTTATTATGAGTAAAAATCGAAGGAAAATAATAAATCTTACGTGCAAGGATGCGCACACTGGGCGGTAGGGTATAGTATACAGTTCTTAGTAAAGATGTCATAGAACTGCTAAGCTAAGCTAAGCTATACAATTTTCCAAACATTCAGCAAATTAAAATTGTTAAAACTTTAATTTACAACAAATTAACCATTATAATTATTTGCTTTAAATTCTAAATCGCTTACTATGATCCACTATTAAACTAGCTTTAAACACTAAAAAACATTCTTGTAAAAAAAACTTCAACCAAACCTCATAAAAATCTAAAAAACAAACCTATACATACAACAACTCCCCTATTTAACAAAGCTTTTAAATTCCTAAGCGTTTTAATTGGTAAATTTGTCCTACAATTTAGTATAGAATGAAAATCGAACAAATATATACAGGCTGTTTAGCGCAAGGTGCTTATTATATCCAATCTGGCAATGAAGCCGCTATTATTGACCCTCTGCGCGAAACTAAACCATATCTAGAAAGAGCTCAAAAAGATGGAGCTTCTATCAAATATATATTCGAAACGCATTTCCATGCCGATTTCGTCTCTGGGCACGTTGACCTTTCTAAAGAAAGTGGCGCAACTATAGTTTATGGTCCTACCGCTACCCCAGCCTTCCCGGCACATATAGCTAAAGACGGCGAGGTTTTCCAAATTGGCGATATTACCATTACCGCTATCCACACTCCAGGTCATACCATGGAGTCTACTTGCTACCTTCTTAAAGATAAAGACGGTAAAAATCACGCAATTTTCACCGGCGATACCCTTTTCTTAGGCGATGTGGGTCGCCCCGACCTAGCCCAAAAAGCTAATGAGCTTACGCAAGAAGACCTAGCTGGCTTCCTTTACGATAGTATTTACACAAAAATTCTTCCGCTTGAGGACGAACTTATTATTTACCCTGGTCATGGCGCAGGCTCTGCTTGTGGTAAAAATATGATGAAAGAAACCGTTGATACACTTGGTCACCAACGTGGTTTCAATTATGCCTTAATGCAACCAAATAAAGAAGCCTTTATTAAAGCCGTTACCGATGGATTAACGCCTCCACCGGCGTATTTCCCACACAACGTACGCATGAATAAATCGGGTTATACATCTGTTCATACGGTGCTCGAAAAAGGAAGCAAAGGTTTAAGTCCGACCGAATTCAAAAACCTTGCTCAATCTCATGATGCTTTAATTTTAGATACACGCAATGCCGACGATTTCTCTAAAGGTCATATCCCAGGATCTATCAATATTGGCGTTGATGGTCAATTTGCCCCATGGGTAGGAGCTATGATTGGCGACGTTAACCAGGAAATTCTATTAGTAACTCCTGAAAATCGTGCAGAAGAAGTTACCCTACGTCTCTCTCGCGTTGGATTCGATAATGTTTTAGGTACTTTAGAAGGTGGAATTCCAGCTTGGAAAGAAGCAGGTTTCGAAACCGATACTGTTGAACGAATTTCAGCAGAACAATTTACCAAAGAAATTACTGGAGAATTTGCTGGAACTCCAGTTATTGACGTTCGTAAACCAGGCGAATTTAACCTAGCTCACTACGAAAATGCGCAAAATTTAGAATTAGATGCCATTAATCAATGGTTCAGCAATATCGACGATTCTCCAAAATATATACACTGTGCTGGTGGTTACAGAAGTATGATTGCTGCTTCTATCCTTAAAGCTAGAGGTATTCATAACTTTAAAGAAGTAGCTGGCGGTTGGGGTGCTATCTCTAAAACAAATATTCCACAAACTACAGGTTCTTGCTCTCTGTCTTAATATGAAAGATTTAGTTACTATCCACATTCATACCGCAGATGGCATAAATTCTATGGAGATTCCAACCGATATCTCTATGAATTTAATGGAAGTTTTAAAAGGAAACGAATATCCAGTTGAAGCCGTGTGCGGCGGTATGGCACTTTGCGCAACATGTAGAATTAAGGTTCTTTCTGGTGGCGAAAATTTATTGCCACAAGGCGATGCCGAACTCGATATGTTAGATACTTTACCAGATACATGCGACAAACATCGTTTGGCTTGCCAAATTAGCGATTTCAACACCATTGATGGTATGCATTTTGAACTTGATCCTGCTGAATAATTCATGAGCTCTAAATATGGCTTCGATTTCTCTGAAATCGCGGTAAAAAGAATCTATACTCAGCCTGATAAACCTACTATTATTTTCTTGCACGACTCGCTTGGATGTATTGAAATTTGGAGAGATTTTCCCGAGAAAATGTCACAAGAAACGGGGTTTAATGTGCTGGTTTACGATAGACAAGGTTATGGTAAATCTTGCTCATTTATATACGAAAAAAGAGATAAACAATATTTAGACCTTGAAGCCGATATTTTAAATGATTTAATGGCTTATTGGGGACTAAATGATGCTATACTTTTTGGGCATAGCGATGGAGGAACCATTTCTCTAATTATGGCGGCTAAATATCCAGAAAAAGTAAAGGCAGTAATTACAGAAGGCTGTCATATTTTTGTGGATGACTTGACTATTAAGGGGATTAACGCAGCAGTCTATCAATACGAAAACAGCAATCTTCGTGAACGTATTGCGCGCTATCATGGCGACAAAACAGAAATGATTTACAAACTATGGGTCGACACCTGGCGCGAGCCAAGTTATGCCGATTGGTCTATAGAATATTTACTTCCGAATATTGAGTGTAAAACGTTGGTAATTCAGGGTTATAACGACGAATTTGGAACCGAAGCACAAGTGGATGGTATTGTAAAAGCAGTACCTGGATTAGGAGAAAAATGGATGATAGAAGGAGTTGGACATAATCCACATAAAGAAGTCCCAGAATTAGTTTTAGAGAAGAGTAAGAAATTCTTGAAAAATATTTAGCAGAACTAAACTCAAAAGTGACAATTAGTACACTGAAATAGAGAATATTTCGCCCAAAAATGTTAAGTTATGTAAAAACGCATTGCTAAGTTATTCATTCCATCATAATTTCATCTTCAATAATAGAAAATTTGTCGAAATACACCTATAAATCAAATAGGGAATTGTATTTTAGCCTCCTAATAATGGGAATACCCAAAATTAAATTGAAGTATAATATGAAAAAAGTAATCAGTTTCCTTCTGCTAGGCGGATGGGTAGCTTCAGTTGGAGCGCAAAGTGTAAAATTTACAGAATACACTTTACCCAACGGCTTGCATGTAATTTTGCATCAAGACAACACGAATCCAATCGTGGCTGTATCTGTTCTTTACCACGTTGGTTCTAAGAACGAAAAATCAGACCGTACAGGTTTTGCACATTTCTTTGAACATTTATTATTCGAAGGTTCTGAGAACATTAAACGTGGAGAATTCGATAAATATGTTGCCTCAAATGGTGGTGTATTAAATGCGAATACCTCACATGATCGTACATACTATTATGAGCTTTTACCATCGAACCAATTAGAGTTAGGATTATGGTTAGAAAGCGAACGTATGTTACATGCTAAAGTTGAGAATGAAGGTATAGAAACTCAACGTCAGGTTGTAAAAGAAGAAAAAAGATTACGTGTAGATAACCAACCATATGCAGATGCTTTTACGCGTGTATTATGGGAAAATCTATTTAAAAAACATCCATATCGTTGGGCGGTTATTGGGTCTATGGAAGATTTAGATGCCGCAACAGAAGAGGATTACAAAACATTCTACAAAACATTTTATGTGCCTAATAATGCAACATTAAGCATTGCAGGTGATATCGATATAGAAAAAACCAAAAAAATGATTGATCTTTATTTTGGTTCTATTCCTAAAGGAAATATTGAAATACCTCGTCCAAACATTGTAGAAGATCCAATTACATCTGAAATTCGTGTTGATTATAAAGATAAAAACGCTCAAATTCCAGCTGTCCTATACGGATACCGTACACCTAAGCAAACAGATAAAGATGCTTATGTGCTAGATATTATTTCAAATGTACTTTCAAATGGAGAATCTTCTCGTTTCACTAAAGAAATTGTAAATAAAAAACAATTAGCTTTAGGTTCAGGTGCGTTCTTATGGGGCTTAGAAGATTACGGAGTTTTCTTATGCTTTGGTTTAACAAATCAAGGTGTTGAAGCTTCGCAATTGGAAGCTGCAATGGATGAAGAAATCGAGAAACTTAAAAAAGATGGTATCACTCAACAAGAATTAGAAAAACAAATCAATTCACTTGAGAAACATTTCTTAGATCAAGTTTCAACCATGGCAGGTATTGCTGAGTCATTAGCAAATTACCATGTTTATTTTGGTAAAACAGATATGATTAACCAACAATTAGCAATTTATCGTTCTATTACTATTAACGATGTTAAACGTGTAGCTAATCAATATCTTAATAAAAACCAACGTGTTATTGTTAATGTAGTTCCTTCTAAGGAATAATTTAAATCTCCATAGTGAAATGAAAAAATTAATAAATATAGTACTCGCTTCAGCACTAACTATTAGTGTTCATGCTCAAATTGACCGCAGTAAAGCCCCTATCGGTGCACCTGCGAAAGAAATTAATATCGCTAAATCTGAAACATTCACTTTAGCAAATGGCCTTACTGTTATTGTAGTTGAGAATAATAAATTACCTAAAGTTCAAGGTAACTTATTCTTTAATCATCCTCCAGTTGCCTTTGGCCCTAAAGCTGGTATCAAAGATATCATTGGAACCATGGTAATGGCTGGTACTAAAACTAAAGATAAAGAAACTCTAGATGAAGAAATTGAATTCATGGGTTCTTCTATCTCTGTTTCTTCAAATTCTGTTAATTTCTCTACTCTTAAGAAGAATTTAAATAAGACCTTTGAATTGTTTGCTGATGTTACCTTAAATCCTGCTTTCAACAATTCTTCTGAATTAGAGAAAACTAAGAAACAAATCAAAACTGCTATCGAATCTGCTGAGAAAAATCCAGATGAAATTTCAAACCGTGTAACCAATGTACTTTTATTTGGTGCTAATCACCCTTACGGTGAATATACTACGGAAGAAAAAATTGATGGAATCTCTATGGAAGATTTGGTTAATTACTACCATACTTACTTTATTCCAAACAATGCTATACTTACTTTAACTGGTGATATTAAAAAAGCAGATGCTGAAGCATTAGTAAACAAATACTTCGCTAATTGGAAAGTTAGTGCTACTACCCCTGCTCATGTTAAATATACTCTTCCACAAGCTAAATCAACTCGTATTGTTTTAGTTGATTTACCAGTTTCTACACAATCTGTAATCAATATAATTAACACCAATTCCCTAAAAAAAGCGAATGCTGATTATTTCGCTTCTTATGTTGGTAATGCTATTCTTGGTACTGGTATGGCTTCGCGTTTATTCAAAAATATTCGTGAAGACAAAGGGTGGACTTACGGAGCTTATTCTTCTTTAAGCGACGATTTTTACCTAAATGGCGTATTCTCTGCTTCAGCTAAAGTTCGTAATAATGTTACTGATAGTGCTGTGGTTGAATTCTTAAAAGAACTAAACTCAATTCGTTCTGCTCAAGTAACAGAAGATGAACTTAAATTAAACAAAGCTCAAATCACTGGTATGTTTGCTTTAGGCCTTGAAAGACCAGAAACTATTGCTCGTTTTGCACGTAATACTAAAATCGAAGGACTTCCTGCTGATTTCTATAATAACTTCCTTAAAAATATCAATTCGGTAACTCCATCTGCTATTCAAGATGCAATGAAAAAATATATTGCATACGATAATTTAACCATCTTAATTGTAGGTAAAGTTGAAGAAATTCTTGTTCCTCTTCAAAATTTAGGTTACCCTATCGAATTCGTTGATAAATTCGGAAATCCAATTGCTGACCCTACTGCTAAAAAATCTGCAGGAGATATCACAGGTATCCAAATTATCAATAAATACATAGATGCTATTGGTGGAGTTAAAACACTAAAAAAAGTAAAATCTATTGCTGATTTTTACGAAGTAAGTATTTCAGGTGTTCCAATGTCTTTAGAAGGTACTTCTAAAAAAATGGCTCCAAATAAATCTGATTTCAGAATTATTACAAGTGGCATGACTATTATGCGTCAAGCTTTTGATGGTGAAAATGGATTCAGTGAACAAATGGGTTCTCGTGTACCTTACGATGCTGATCAAATTAAAGAAGCTAAATCAGCTACTTTATTTAGCCATTTAAATCTTAAAGCGGAACAATTAACCGTTGACGGAATTGTAACTATTAATGGTAAAGAGGCTTACAAAGTAATCATTACTAAAAACGAAGAGTCTTCAATTGAATATTTCGACGTTGAAACTGGTTTCTTAGTTAAATCTGAAAGTACTAGAGAGAATAAAGAATCTGGTGAAAAAATGAGCGTTATTAATGAATTCTCTGATTATAAAGATTATAGCGGAATCAAAATGCCAAGTAAACTTTCTATAACCGCTGGTGAACAAACTATTAATATGACAGTAACAAATCGTCAAATCAATAAAGGTGTTAAAGCTAGCGACTTCTTTTAAGATTTATACTTCAATTTAAATACAAAACGCCTCGATTATTTGAGGCGTTTTTTTTTGCCCAATTTTTAAACACCCTTTCCCTAGACTCCAATTAGCTATAGATAAAACTTATCGTTTAATCCATTTATGTTCCGTATCTTTGCATGAAATTTAGTTCAAAACACTTATATATATGTATCCAGAAGAAATAGTAAAACCATGTCGCGCTCAACTTACAGAGAACGGTTTCACTTCGTTGGAATCGTCTGCTGATGTCGAAAACTTCATGAACGAAAATAAAGGAGAAACCATACTTATGGTTGTGAATTCTGTATGTGGATGTGCTGCTGGTAGTGCACGCCCAGGAGTTCTTAAATCTTTACAAAACGATAAAACTCCAACTAAATTAGCTACCGTATTTGCAGGTGTTGACCGCGAAGCAACTCAAACCGCTCGCGAATACATGCTTCCTTATCCAGGATCTAGTCCAAGCATAGCAATTTTTAAAAATGGACAACTCGTTCACTTCATCGAGCGCCACATGATTGAAGGTCGCTCTGCCGACATGATTGCCGAGCATTTAAAAGCTTGCTACGCTCAATTTTGCTAGTAAACTATTTTTAATATTTAAACTGCCTTCGGGCAGTTTTTTTTTGCCCTTATCATAGCTAAAATTTAACATTTAGCCCCCTGTAACTATTTACTCTACTTGTGCGTCTTACTCTAGTAAAACACCCATAAAACAAGTAGAATATGATACGTGATTTAATTCGTTCTGCATATCACCCATCCGAAATTAAAGCTATGCTTAAGCTTAAGCTGGGCGTTGCTGATAAGGATAGTCATGTAATCTTCGACACCGATTTAGCTTATGCTTACGATACCTTAGATAAAGTATCGCGTAGCTTTGCTGCTGTTATACGTCAATTACCAGAAGAATTACGAGACCCAGTTTGTATTTTTTATTTGGTTTTACGTGGTTTAGACTCGGTTGAAGACGACCCAGATGTAAACAAAGAACTTAAACAAGAGTTACTTTCTAATTTCCATCTAAACTTACAAAATCCCAATTTCAATTTACCTGGAATTGGTGATACCCCTCAATACAAAGAATTAATGGGCAACTTCGATAAAATTGTGCGTTGTTACCTTAATCTTGAACCTAATTACCAATTCGTTATTTCTGATATTACCGAAAAAATGGCTGAAGGTATGGCTAAATATGCCGACTTTAGACCTGATACTTTAGATGATTGGGACGAATATTGCTACTATGTAGCAGGTTTAGTAGGAATTGGACTTTCTGCCCTATTCTCTGCTTCTGGTAAAGAACATTATTGGTTAAAAAATGAAGAGAAATTATCCAATTCTATGGGACTTTTCCTTCAAAAAACCAATATCATTCGCGATTACTTCGAAGATTATCCTCAAGGACGTATGTTCTGGCCTCAAAGCGTTTGGAAAAAATATGCCGACGATTTTGGCTGGTTCCAAGCTAATCCGAACGATACTAAATCTATCCATTGTATCAACGAATTAGTAACAGATGCTTTACGTCATATCCCAGATTGTTTAGAATATTTAAGCATACTTAAAGACGAAAAAAATTTCCGTTTCTGTGCTATTCCACAAGTTATGGCCATTGCTACTTTAACTAAAGTGTATGCAAACCCTGATGTATTCAACGAAAATGTAAAAATACGTAAAGGATTAGCTGCTAGTTTAATGCTTAATACAAACTCAATCGAAGATGTAATGGTTTTCTTTAAACAATGCGCCAACCAAATTCTTTGGAAAGCAAATCCAGCCGATCCTAACTATAGAGTTACTAAACGTAGAATAGAAAAGGTTATTGAACTTTGTTCAGCTCCTAAATCTCAAATTTCTAAACTTAATAACGAATACAAAATTTCGTATTAATAAGGTTCGATTAATATGTCAAATCAAACTCAAATTTGCATAATTGGTGCAGGTGTAGCAGGAGGTACTTTAGCAGCTTTCTTGGCTGATAATGGTATATCCGTTACTGTAATAGAACGAAATTTAAACGAACAAGATCGTATTGTTGGCGAATTACTTCAACCAGGTGGCGTAGAACAATTGAAATTAATGAATCTTGACCATCTAATTAATGGTATAGATGCAGCTCCGGTTACTGGTTATGCCCTTTTTAAAGAAAAAGAAAATTTCAAAATTGAATATCCAACTAAAGACAATAATTCGGTACAAGGTTTTGGATTTAGAAATGGAAAATTCGTTCAAAATATCCGTAAATACTTACTTGAACATCCCAATGTAACTGTTATTAAAGGTCGTGCACTCGACTTTATCGAAAGAAATAATAGTGTATGCGGCATAACCTATGAGAACGAAAATGGAGAAGTATTTGAATTATATTCAAATCTTACTATTGCATGCGATGGTTCTGCTTCAAAATTTAGAGAAGTAATTAGCAAAAACACCAATAAAATAAATGGATATTTTGTTGGTATAGTAATGAAAAACACGCCCCTTCCATATACTCAACACGGGCATGTAATCGTTGCAAATCCAGCACCCGTTTTAGTATATCCTATTTCCTCTACTGAAACTCGTGTATTAATCGATTTCCCTGGCGAAAAAGCCCCAAGGAAAGATGAAGAATTGAAGAAATATTTGCTTCATCAAATAATGCCTCAATTACCACAAATTATTCATTCAGGATTTGAAGATGCTATAGTAGCAGGCGACATAAAAATGATGCCAAACTGCTATATGCCCGCAAAACCTATACGAAAAAGAGGTGCTGTTCTATTAGGAGATTCTCTTAATATGCGGCACCCGCTTACAGGTGGCGGCATGACCGTTGCTTTTACCGATGTTTATAGGCTCGGAAATCACCTTATTGAAACATTTAAAACTCAAGGTGCCGACTATATGGAAGCTGTAAACAAGTTTTACGAAGAAAGACATAAAAATACAGCTACTATCAATATACTAGCAGATGCATTATATGGAGTTATACGTAATCCAAATTTAGCAGATGCCACTTTCTCTTATTTGAAAAAAGGAGGTAAATATGCCGAAGAACCTGTAGCAATACTTTCAGCCATCTCGCGCAATTTTAACCTTCTTATGCGTCATTTCTTTGCCGTGGCATTACATGGAATTAAATCATCACCCAAATTCAGTTTAAAGAAAAGCTACAAAATGCTTGGTGACGCAGTACGTATAGTACACCCACTCGTAATGAGCGAAAAACCTGATCCATTTACTAAAATGGCTCTCCAATTAGCCAATAAGATGTTCTAAATAGGAAATCATTCCCTATATGATTTCAAAGAAACCCCGATTTATTCGGGGTTTTTTATTTTCACAATTTGTAGTGTAAAAGTTAAACCTATATACACCAAATGCTCTAAATATTCGTTCTACTTTTAAAGTATGATTTCCAGAAAGCTAATATTCATAAGTCTCTGCGGCACCCTAAGTTTTGCATCTTGCAGCATTTTTAAACAAAGTGCTGAGACTGAGTACGACCAAAGCTGGGAATTCGACAATAATCCAGCTTACAACTCTCGTCAGGCTGAACCATCTATTGCCCAAAACTCTAAATCCAAAACTAAAAAGAAAAAAGATAAAAAGGAGTCTAAAGCTACCCCTATTCCTGATAAACAAGTTGCAGAAAACAAAACGAAAACTAACGAAAACTCCAGTAATAATAAGGTTAGCAAATATGCCGAAAAATGGAAAATTTCTATTCCTAACACCGCTAATGTGAAGCTACTTCAGTCTATAGACTCTTGGATAGGTACGCCTTACAAATATGGAGGCAGATCTAAATCTGGCACCGACTGTTCAGGCTTTTGTTTAAACGTTTATAACGAAGTATATAACATCGACATTGAAAGAAGCACTGTAGAAATTCTTAATCAATCTAAAGTGGTTAAAAAAGCCGAATTACAAGAAGGAGATTTTGTATTCTTTAAAATAAAATCAAGCCGAGTAAACCATGTTGGTATATACATTGCAAACGGTTATTTTGCTCATGCATCGAGTAGTAGAGGGGTAATGATAAGTTCCCTAAACGAAGAATATTGGACCAAATACTGGCATGCAGGTGGACGTATACTCAATAAAAGTAAACTAAGCGCAAGCAGCTCATCTAACTAACTTCCATTAAACCAAACCATTAGCCTACTTGCTAGAATAAAATAAACTTTTAATTTTGTATGTAATTGGCACTATTTTTTTGCCAAAAGATATTAATGAGAACAATTTCAATTATTATATTCATTTTCACCTGCTTCTGCAATCAACTCTCTGCCCAATTCGTATACCAAAAAAACGCATCCGAAGAATGGGAAAGAGGTGAATTAAAAAATAATACCAAGGTTGGTTGTTGGGTCTATTACAATTACTTAGGACATACCAAAAGAATTGAAAATTATAACGATAATGGAGTATTACATGGATATACATGCAATTTTACAGAGTCTGGGCAATTCCAAAGTGAAAATTGGTATAATAATGGCGTATTAGAAGGTACTCAAACTACCTATCAAAACGGATTCAAAACCAAAGAATACAATATACTTAATGGAAAATTAAGTGGTACTTATATGACTTTTCATCCAAACGGGAACCCAGATACAGCAGGGGTTTACGACAATGGAGTTAAAGTTGGACCATGGATTTCTTTCTTCGAAAATGGGAATAAAAAAAACGTTGTTACCTATAATAATCTTGGTGAAAAAGACGGAAAAGAAACTCACTACTTTCAAAACGGAAAAATCATGTTGGAATACAACTGGGTAAAAAATAAAATGCACGGTAAGTATTCTCAATACCATAAATCTGGAGCTATTGAATTAGAAGGAAATTACAACAATAATTCTAAAGATGGCAAATGGGTAGAATACGATCCAACCGGACGTAAAATCAAAACAAGAAATTATAAAAATAATTCTGAACTTTAATCTATGTCTAGCTCTATTTTTAATTCTCAAACACCTACCCTTATTGCTGGTCCATGCAGCGCAGAAACCGAAACTCAAGTTTTAGAGACGGCACGTGCACTTGCGTTAATTCCAGAGGTAAAGGTATTTAGAGCGGGCATATGGAAGCCTCGTACGCGCCCAGGTGCATTCGAGGGCATGGGAGAAGAAGCTTTAAAATGGCTTCAAAAAGTGAAAGCTGAAACCGGGCTACTAACTGCCGTTGAAGCTGGGAATCCAGAACATGTTGAAGAACTCCTAAAACACGGAATAGATATTATTTGGATTGGGGCAAGAACTACGGTAAACCCTTTTGCCGTTCAAGAAATTGCCGATGCCGTTAAAGGTAACAATGTGCATGTTTGGGTAAAAAACCCAATCAATCCAGATCTAAAACTCTGGATGGGAGCTATAGAACGAATAGAAAAAGCAGGTATAGAAAATGTAGTTGCAATTCACCGTGGTTTCCAAGTTTACGAAAACTCCGTTTACCGCTACCCTCCTAAATGGGATATTCCTATCTCTTTAATGAGCGAAAGACCAGACTTGAAGATAGTTTGTGACCCTTCGCACATCACTGGCAAAAGAGATATGCTTTTAAGCGTTTCGCAAAAGGCAATGGACTTAGGTTTTGATGGATTGATGATTGAAACACACCCCAACCCAGACCAAGCATGGAGCGATGCTGCTCAACAAATAACTCCCCAAACCCTTCAACAGTTATTAGCTCAACTTCAAATAAGAGATCGAAATATTGAAGGTGTTGGCTTTACCAATGAATTAGAATCTCTGCGTAATATGGTAGACAGTTTGGACGAAGAACTGCTCGAAATTATTGCGAAAAGAATGGATCTAATTGCAAAAATTGGTTCGTACAAAAAACAACATAATATTACTGTTTTTCAACCTGAAAGATGGTTGGAAATCAAAAAATCTCGTGCAAATTTTGGAGAAAATTTAAAATTAAATCCTGAATTTGTGCTTAATATTTTAACAGAAATACATAACGAAAGCATTCGTTTTCAAACTGAAATCATTTATCCAGAAATAAACCAAAACAATGAACACTGAGAACTTTTGGAGCATCGTAAACAATACGTTAGAGGCCAAAACTATTGATCAACAACTGGAAATCTTGTACAGTGAATTAAATGAATTGTCGATTCCAGAATTATTAAGTTTCCATGAAACTTTTTTGAAAAAAATGGATGAATCGTACACATGGGAACTGTGGGCCGCGGCTCATATCATCCACGGTGATTGTCCAGAAGATGCATTCATTGACTTTAGAGCATGGTTAATTTTTAGAGGTCGAGCTATTTTCGATGCAGCCGTTAAAGACGCAAACTCTCTCGCTAAAATTGGAAAAAAAGCCCTCCTAGAAAGCTTCGATGGCGAAGAATTTAACTACATGGCTGCTGAAGTCTATGAAGAAAAAACAGGTAAGGATATTGAAGACGACGAAAACTTAAACGAAGTCGACTTTAAAGATGATCCAACTGGCCAAGAATGGGAAGAAGACGATTTAAATACCCTTGTCGGAATAAATCCCGATATTTACGAACTATTCAAATCTGATTGGGAATAATAATTTAAACGTATGAAGAAATTTAGTATATCTGTAATTGCCTTCTTTACTTTGTCTATCATGTCATTCGGACAAAGTAAAATTACTTTTATTGAAGAAGGTGGGAAAAACAATGATGGAATTAGTATTCCTTACAAAAAATATCAACTCGAAAATGGGTTAACCATTGTTGTTCACGAAGACCATAGCGACCCTATCGTTTATGTTGACGTTACTTACCACGTAGGTTCGGCTCGCGAATTACCAGGACGTAGCGGCTTTGCTCACTTCTTCGAACACATGATGTTCCAAGGTTCCGATAACGTTGCCGATGAAGAACACTTTAAAATTGTTACAGAAAGTGGTGGACGTTTAAATGGTACTACCAACTCCGACCGTACTAACTACTTCAAAACGCTGCCTTCGAACCAATTAGAAACAGCTCTCTGGTTAGAGTCTGACCGTATGGGATTCTTCTTAGATGCAGTTACTCAACAAAAATTCGAAATTCAACGCGCTACCGTTAAAAATGAACGTGGCCAAAATTACGATAACCGACCGTACGGATTAATATACGAAAAAACTAAAGAAGCTCTTTATCCTTTTGGGCATCCATACTCGTGGACAACCATAGGTTATATTGAAGACTTAAATGCTGCTACTTTAGATGACCTTAAAAACTTCTTCTTACGTTGGTATGGACCTAACAATGCAACACTTACCATTTCTGGTGACGTATCAACCGAAGAAGCAGTAAAACTTGCTGAAAAATACTTTGGTTCTATTCCACGTGGTCCAGAAGTTAAAAATATGGCTCCTCAACCCGTTCAATTAAGCTATAATAAATACATGTCTTACGAAGATAATGTAAAAATGCCTTACTTGAAATGGGTATTCCCAACCGTAGAATCTGCACACCCTGACGCTATAGCATTAGATGTTTTAGCCGAAATTTTAGGAAGTGGTAAAAATTCTATGATGTACCAAACTTTCGTAAAAACACAGCTTTCTAATAGTGCTTTTGCATATCATCCAACTGCTGAATTACATGGTACTTTAGAATTCCATACCTATAATAAACCAGGTACTAAACTTGCTGATATTGAAAATATCTTAAGAGAAAAATTAAACACTTTCTTGGATAAACCAATTAGTGCTGATGATGTAGAGCGTGTAAAAACCAAAATGATTAACGCTACTATTAGCCGTTTACAATCGGTACAAGGTAAAGGTGCTCAATTAGCCTATTTCCAAACTTTCTACGGTACTCCAGCTGCTTTCCATAAGGAAATTGAAGCTATTAAAGCCGTTACTCCTAAACATGTTGAAGAGGTTTTCAAAAAATATGTTTTAGGTAAAAATTATGTTTGTATTAGCGTGGTTCCTAAAGGTCAATCTCACTTATTACCTCAACCAGATAATACTACACGTTGGACGATTCCTGCCGATTTCAAAGCCGATATTAGCGAATATCAAAACTTAACCTATAATAAAGCTAAAGATAACTTCGATAGAAGTAAAAGACCTACACCAGGACCGAGTCCTGCGGTTCCTGTTCCAAACTTCACAGCTAAAAACTTTAGCAATGGAATTAAAGGAATTTTCACTCCATACGACGAATTACCTGTAACCAGCATAACCTTGTATTTACCATTCGGACAAATTACCGAAACGAAAGAAAAAGCAGGTATTACTCAGATTCTTGCTTCTATGATGAATGAAGGCACAGAAAAATTCAGCGCTGAACAATTTGAAGTTGAACTTGAAAAAATTGGCGCTAATGTCAGAGTAATGGCAGGTAAAGAAGAGTTCGTAATTCAATTAAGCGCTTTAAATGATAATTTAGATAAGGCTATTGAATTATTGAAAGAAAGAATGTTCCATTCTGTATTTACACAAGAGAATTTAGATCGAATCAAAAATCAAACTATTCAAGGTATAAACAATCAACAAACTCAAGCTACAACTATTGCAAATAATGTATTAAACCAAATATTATTTGGCGATCATATCAATGCAATAAATATTGCTGGAACTGTTGAATCGGTTAGTTCTATTACTTTAGAAGATGTTAAGAATTACTATAACACTTATTTTGCTCCAGATAATGGATACTTTGTAAGTGTTGGAAAAATAACCGACAAAGACATCAAGAAACGATTAGCATTTATCAATAATTGGGCTAAAAAAGGCTTAAGTACTGCTAAACCAGTTGCTGCACAAGGGGTAGATCAAACAACTATCTTCTTCGTAGATAAAGAAGGTGCTGCTCAAAGCGAAATACGTGTTGCTTTCCCTTCTATTTACTACGATGCTGACGGTTTATACTACAAATTGGGCTTAATGAACTTCCCTCTTGGTGGAGCGTTCAATAGTCGTATTAACTTAAACTTACGCGAAGAGCATGGTTGGACTTACGGCGCACGCAGTCGCTTCTCTTCTACCGAACTTGAAAATAAATTTATTGCTAGTGCTGGTGTAAAAAAAGAAGCAACAGACAGTAGTGTTATCGAAATTGTTAAAGAAATCACTCAATACGCATTAAATGGCCCAACTGCCGATGAAATTACTTTCACAAAAAACAGTATGGGACAAAGCGAAGCTCTAGACTACGAAACTCCTGGGCAAAAAGCTGGTTTCTTAAAAATGATTCTTAAAAATAATGCAGACAAAAATCTTCAAAAAAGAAGAACGCAAATCTTAAACAATATTACTGTTGACGAAATTGCTAAACTTGCTAATGAATATCTGCCATACAATAAATTAATTATCGTTATTGTTGGAGATAAAGCCACAGTATGGGACGGAATTCAAAAATTAGGATACCCTATAATTGAATTAGATACCCACGGAAATAAGATTAAATAAGGGAAATTCCCTATAAATTAATTGAGAGTAGACTTTAACGCTCGTTTCATGCAAACCTGTCGTTAAAGTCTATTTTCGTACTTTCGCATTATTGGAACCGATAGTTGAAATATATACGGATGGTGCTGCCTCTGGAAATCCTGGTCCAGGAGGTTATGGTGTTGTACTTAAATTTGCAGGTAAAAGAAAAGAAATGGCAGAGGGGTTCCGTCTTACTACCAATAATCGAATGGAATTATTAGCTGTAATTAAAGGACTTGAAGCTCTTAAAACCAATAAATATCCTGTTAGGGTTTATAGCGATAGCAAATATGTGGTTGATGCAATAAATCAAAAATGGGTGTTTGGATGGGAACAAAAACAATTTAAAGGAAAAGCAAATTCAGATTTATGGATTAAATTCCTACAAGTTTATAGATTATTTAAAAACATCCAGTTTATCTGGGTTAAAGGTCATGCCAATAATGTAGAGAACAACCGATGCGACGAACTAGCTGTTGCGGCCTCACAAAAAGCTATGAAAAAAATCGACACTTTCTTCGAAGCTCAAAAGAATGCCGAAAACGGCTTTTTATAGTTGACTGTTTTTAATACCTTAGCAAAAACCAAACCTATGCACAATTTGAATATCAGATTTTTAACAAGCATTTTTACGATTTTTACTATAAGTAATATGACTGCACAAAACGCACCTATTGCCAAACAAAAACCTAAGGAAATAACTGCCAATGGACATACTCGTTTAGACCCATATTACTGGTTAAACGAAAGAGATAACCCTGAAGTTATTGATTACTTAAACCAAGAAAATAAATATACAGAAGAAGGCTTAGCTCATACT
>DATCKI010000308.1:0-2820 GCA_036562365.1 Bacteroidia bacterium
AAATCCTCTTACACCAGAAACCTTAAAACGTATATTGACCGAACCTAAAAACGCTTTAATTCGCCAATATCAACGTTTATTCGAAATTGATGGAGTACAACTTACTTTCGATGAAGAAGTTTATGACTTTATCGTTGAAAAAGCGATAGAACTAAAACTAGGTGCACGTGGTTTACGTGGTATTTGTGAGCGTATTATGACAGACGCTATGTATGAAGCAGCTGATCACGGCAAAAAACTACATGTTGATTTAGCCTACGCTGTAGAGAAATACAATAGTCACAAAAACTAATATTTATAACCAGATATTTTTGCAACCCATCTTATAGGAGATAAATCGTGTCCTTTTTCTGGATCGTTTTTCTCCTCCGAGATGGCATTGTGTAATTTCTGCAAATTAGCTTCGCTCGGATTCTCTTTCCACTTAATTGCATGCTTTAATACGTAAGCAGCATAATAGTAATTCTTAGACGCATTATTGGCTTTAATTAAACGATTAAAATTATCTAAATCGTTTTGAGCAGAGACTAAATCGCCTTCCCCTATTAAGCAGCAAATAAAGAGTACTTTTAGATAAAAATAATCAGATGATTTGTCTTCTAATTTAGCATCGCGCATTACCGAACGAGCCTTCCTATAATTCTCCATATTCAAGAGTACCATAGCACGCAATAAAGCTGTTCTAAATTGGTAGGGCGAACTTTCTATATATATACTGTATTTACTATGTAATTCTTCGAATTTTTTAAATTCACCAGCCTTATTAAGTACACTTAAATAATTGAATAAGGCTCCAGATAGAAAGACCTTAGATTGATCGAACCCTTCAATTTTCATTGCCTTTTCATAGGCCAAGATAGATTCTTTATAATTACCCGCTAACATCCATTCCAATGGAATAGAAGCAGCTGAGAAAAATTGCTCCTTTTCAAATAAAAATTTACACTTAGGAAGTATTTCTTCCATCTTTTTTAGTGTTTTTATTCTCTCTAAACCAAATTGCTGAAATTGTTTCGACTTAAGCCTATTGTACTCAATATCAGCATTAAACTCCTCAGAAATTTCTTTAATTTCTTCAAGTTTAACTGTATCTTTTATTGCATATCCTCTTAGTACACGCTCTGCATAAGATTTACGAAGTTGAATTTCAGACTTATAAAACTCATTCAACCCATTCATATTTCTCTCTAAATTTTCAATCTTAGAGACATATTCGTAAATCATATCAGGATTCATCAATCGAAAGCGTGAAGCATAACTCTCTTCCATCCATTCTAAGTCTGCAAATAAATGAGGATGAGCTCCAAATCGCTTTATAATTTGTTGTTTTTCTATAAGAAATAGATGATAATTTCCAGCCAATAAAAGTCTTTTCAAATAATTTAATTGCAGTCTTAATTCTGAATCAAAATCTATAGGATTATTGGCCAAGAAAGCTTCCAAATCGTCTGAAATAAGCCTGTATTCATTTCTGATAAGATAATCCTTATCCTTTGAATATTTTTGTTTAAAGACTTTTTCGTATACTAATGATTTATCGGGTTCTTCTTGCTTGGCTTTTAAACTTTTCAGTAGAATTTCAAGCAGAACTAGGCGTTCTGGAGAATGGCCTTTTTTTATCACATTCCTGAAACGTTTAATTTCAAGCTCATTTAGGCACTTCAAGAGTTGGTATAATTTGCTCTCTGTTGACATTATAGAGGGGTAAACTTATTGGTAAAGATATTAAATTCTCACAAATAGATAATTTTAATCACAGAATTGAATTAATTTTTAATTCAAAAAAATTGAATAAAAAAAGTCGCCCCAAATGAGACGACTTACATAAAAAATAAAATTAAAAAATTCTACTATAATCCAACAAGGATTTGAGAAGGTTCTTTACCTCCGAATAGCATTAATTCTGGGTTTTCAATCATTTCTTTTACTTTCACTAAGAAACCAACGCTTTCTTTACCGTCGATAACTCTGTGGTCGTAAGAGAATGCAAGGTACATCATAGGACGTATTTCAACTTTACCATTAATAGCTACTGGTCTATCTTGGATTTTGTGCATACCTAAGATACCACTTTGAGGAGGATTGATAATAGGAGTAGACATTAAGGAACCGAATACACCACCATTAGTAATTGTGAATGTACCTCCAGTCATTTCGTCTACAGAAATTTTACCATCACGAGCTTTGATAGCTAAAGTTTTGATCCCCGCTTCTATTTCGTGAAGTTTCATACCTTCAGCATTACGTAAAACAGGCACCATTAAACCTTTAGGTGTACTAACAGCAATCCCTACATCAACATAGTTATGGAAGATTTGCTCTTCCCCGTCGATAATTGAGTTAACTGCAGGATAATGATATAAAGCTTCGGTAACTGCTTTAGTGAAGAAGCTCATGAAACCAAGGCTAACTCCATATTTTTCTTTGAATTTTTCTCCGTATTTAGCGCGTAAATTCATCAATGCAGTCATATCGACTTCATTGAAAGTAGTTAACATCGCTGTTTCGTTTTTCACAGAAACAAGGCGTTGAGAGATTTTCTTACGAAGAGCGGTCATTTTCTTACGTTCTTCGTTACGTCCACCTTGCCATCCTACTACAGAGATAGCGTTAGCCGATAAACCGCTCGACATAAATTGGATAATATCCGCTTTAGTGATACGACCACCAGGACCAGAACCTGCAACATTATTTGCTGCAATATTGTTCTCAGCCATCATTTTAGCCGCAGCAGGAGATGGAGTACCTTTCGCGTAAGAATCGCTAGCAGCAGGAGCAGCTGGCTCAGCCTTTGGAGCTTCAACTTTAGCAGCTGGCTCA
>DATCKI010000315.1:0-5860 GCA_036562365.1 Bacteroidia bacterium
ATACGGATTCTCTTGGCAAATTATTCCATCTATACTTTCTGATCTCATGGCCGACCATACCAAAAGAGATCGCGTCGTTCAAGCCTTTCTTAAAATGCAAAAATTCGATATAGAAGTACTAAAAAACGCTTAATTCATCGAATATTTTTCAATCTTTCATAAATAGTGCTAACCTTTGTCGCATATTAGGTTAGCATTTATTATGGATACATCAGCAATTCAAATTCAAAAACTAGAAGACAAAAGTCTTCTTCCTTACGACTTACTTTTACTTGCTGACCCTTCTGAAACTATAGTTAATCAATATGTAAATAATGCAGATATTTTTGCAGCTTATATAGCTAATAAAATTGTTGGAATTCTTGTGCTTTATCCTTTGGATAAATTCAATATGGAAATAAAAAATATAGCTGTATGTCCCAATCTTCAAAATAAAGGTATAGGTACTCAATTACTTCAATTTGCAAAAATTTACACTGCAGAAAATGGATTTGAAAATATCTTTATAGGAACCGCCAATTCAAGTTTGGCTCAACTCTATCTATATCAGAAATTAGGTTTCGAATTACATGAAATAAAACATAATTTCTTCCTTGAGAATTATCCTGAATATATGGAAGAAAATGGTATTCAGATTAAGCATATGATCATGCTTAAGCAAAGTTTAAAATAAATATTCTATGAATTTTGATTTTTCTAACGAAATATTACTCGAAAATGAGTTTGTAAAACTTAGACCTATCGTTGCTGAGGACTATAATAATCTCTTTGATGTAGCCACTGCCGATAAGAACTTATTACAATATTCACCTAACCAAGTATATAGCCCAGAATTACTTCAAAAATTCATTACTAATGCATTAGAAGGATATAAAAATAGAACTAAATATACCTTTATCATTTACGATAAAATCAAACAAAAATATGCTGGTTCAAGTAGTTTTATGAATGTCTCGAATTACGATTCTAGATTAGAAATTGGAGGAACTTGGTACGGAAAAGAATCTCAAAGAACAGGAGTAAATAGAAATTGTAAATTTTTATTATTGTCTTATGCATTTGAAACACTTGGGGCAATTCGCATTGAATTTAAAATTGACGAAAGAAATGAAGCTTCCAGAAAAGGCGTAGAAAGAATTGGCGCTAAATTTGAAGGCTCCTTAAGGAGCCACACCCTCCTACCCGATGGATTCAGACGGAACACCACTTGTTATAGCATTTTGAGAGAAGAATGGCCCCATATAAAATCTAATTTCCCTATATACTAATTCCTATTACAATGGAAATTATCATTAGAAAATATCATACAACCGACATAGATGCCATGCTAGAAATTTGGCTCCAAGCATCTATATTGACTCATTCATTCATACCTAAAGAAATTTGGGAAAATGAACTAGATGCTATGCGTTGTAAGTATCTTCCTAATTCAGATAATACTATAGCAATTTACAAAGGAAATGTAGTGGGATTTGTAGCTATGATTGAAAATCATATTGCAGCTATATTTGTACATCCTAACATGCAAAACAAAGGCATAGGAAAAGCATTGCTAAATCACGTCAAAAGCGAAAACGAAATACTAACATTAAACGTTTTTGCTAAAAATAAATCAAGTATAGGTTTTTACGAGAAGCAAAATTTCTTTATTAAAGAAACTTCTTTAAATTCAGACTTTAATGAAGATGAATATTTAATGATTTGGAATAAAAATTATGAAAATTAAACAGCTGCTTCTATTCTTTAGCATTATTTCAACTAATTTACTTTCTGCTCAAAATAGCGAAGTTAAAGTGCAAGGCGCTATGAAAAACGTCATGCGAAAAGGTGAACTACATGGAACTATCAAATTAGACACCATCCAATCTAAATCAAATTTATATGGATTAGGGCCGCTCGAATATTTAAAAGGAGAACTTTTAATTTATAATGGAATTTCGTACGTGAGTAAGGTAGGAGCAAATGGTAAAGTTTTAATGGAAAAAACTTACCAAGTTCAAGCTCCATTCTTTGTTTATGCTAATGTTGAATCTTGGATAGAAATAAAGATTCCCCAAAAGGTCAGAACTATACAACAACTTGAAAAGTTTCTTGATGAATATACCAAAAATATGAAAAGGCCATTTGCATTTCGTTTAGAAGGAGAATTTGAACTGGTGAAATTTCATATTCAAAACCTACCAAACAATAGCATAGTACGTTCTCCAGAAGATGCGCATGTAGGACAAGCTAAATACGCGCGAATGCCCGTGAAAGGTAAAATTCTTGGCTTCTTTTCAACCGAACATCAAACTATTTTCACTCATCATGATAGTTATATCCATATGCATTTCATCAATGATTCAGAAACTGAAATGGGGCATATTGATGATTTGAAATTAAATCCTAAAGGGAAAGTCAAACTTTATTTACCCTCGACTATACAAAGAAAAGATTAAACAATTTATTCCTGATTCAACTCTGACATCAATTCCGCAAAATACTTCATCGACTTGCATTTATCTTCTAAATCATAAATAGATGCAGTAGCCATAATTTCTTGTAAATCGAGTTGTTTAATGAATGTACGTAATTGAGTTTTTACTGTTTCTTTAGAGCCAATAAAAGAACAAGCTGCCATATTTTTCACATACTCTTCTTCTTGAGGTAGCCAGTTCATTTTTTCTACCGGCGCAGGCAAATAAGAGCGTGTATTTCTAATTAAGCCTAAAAACTTCTGATATAAAGTAGTAGCTAAAAATTCGGCATGTTCATCGGTATCAGCAATAATTACATTTACACAGGCTAATTTATATGGAGTAAAATCGTTTTGATAACAATTATTCTGATAGATATTAAATGCTTTAATCATTTGTGTAGGAGCAAAATGACTGGCAAATGCGTAGGGTAATCCTAAGTCGGAAGCTAAATATGCCGAGTCGGTACTTGAACCTAAAATCCAAATTGGAATTTCCACACCTTCACCTGGAATAGCGCGAACTTGACTATTAGAATTATGTTTAGACAAATATTTTTGGATGGCCATAACATTTTCTGGAAATTTCCTCACATTTTCAAAGAAATTTGGATTCAATGCCATGGCTGTAGTTTGATCTGTTCCTGGGGCTCTACCTAAACCTAAATCTATTCGTCCGGGGAACAAACTTCCCAGAGTACCAAAATGTTCAGCGATTATAAGTGGAGAATGATTAGGCAGCATAATACCTCCTGAACCTACACGAATATTCTCCGTTTTTGAGGCAATATGGCCAATTAGAACCGACGTTGCAGAGCTTGCCACACTTGGCATATTATGGTGTTCGGCAAACCAATAACGCGTATATCCAAACTGTTCAGCAAGTTGTGCAGTACGAACAGAATCTTTTAAGGTTTGGGGTATATCTTTTCCTTCACTTACAATAGCCAAGTCTAAAAACGAATAAGGTATCATCTCAAAGCTTTTAGGAACAAAGATATTGTTAAAACATGAATCTACTTTAAGATATTCATACCATCTAAAATGTTATTCGTATCGGCCTTTTTTGCATTTGGTCGAAATCTATAATTATCACATTTTCAAACTCAAGCGAATATTTATATTTGCGAACCAATTACTTATGAAACATAAAGACCATATAAAATCTTACTTAAATAACTCGCCTAATACCACCAAAGGCACAGTTAAATGCGTATCCTTCATTCCCCTAAAACAACTCATAACTAACCACCTGCACATTTACCCTTCAAACTTTCAATCAATTTTTTAGTTATGAAACATGTAAAACTCCCCCTTTTATGCATACTTTTATTCTCTAGTTTTAAAAGCTTTGCTCAAGAACCCAAAAACGAATTAACTCTACAATTAGGATTAAGTGGTGTAGCACGTCAAGACCTTATTTTCTCTCCATTTGTACACAAAAATTTCACTCCAATTCATATTGGATTACAATTTCAACGCGATGCTAAATTTTATCATAAAGCTCAATTGCGTTTCTCACAAGCTAAAGTCAAAAATCATCCAATTTATACGTATTACGACGACGGACAAGACTTTAAAACTAGTCCACACTATTTAACCTTAGTCGATATTAATTACAACTTTGGGAAAAATGTACTAAAAGAAGGAAAATCTAAACTCATAGTTGGTTTCGATTTTCACACCGATATTCAAGCTTTAAACTACGTTTATGGTCGTTTTGGAAGCTTTGGATACCACTCTACTATTGGATTAGGTGCATTCCTGAATTACAACTATAAAATAAACGACAAGCACGAAATTGGTTCCTATGTAAACCTTCCATTTATGTATTGGTTTTCTCGTTCACCGTATTTAGTTAACGATGATGAGTTTATCGAAAACACATACTCTCACAATGGTTTTAAAACCTTCTTTTCCTTTATTGGAGATGGAAAATTTGTAAGTCTAAATAGAATACAAAGTTTAGATTGGGACATACATTATACATATAAAATCAGCAAAAGATTCGATATAGGTTGTTCGTATTTATTCGAATTTATACATGCATCACGAGATCGAGAATTATACTCATATCGTCATTCATTATTCTTAAATACTAGTGTAAAATTCTAATCAACATGAAAAAATTTCATATATATATACTACTTATTATCGCTTTAATAAGCTTTAATTCTTGTAAAAAATTCTTCAAAGAAGAGCCTCAAAATAATCCAGAAGCTATATTCGAAAATTTATGGAAAACATACGATGAAGAATACGCCCCATTCGAAGAAAGAAACGTTGATTGGCAAGCAGCTTACAATACCTATCGTCCTATGGTTAAGGCCAATACTAGCAACGACCAATTATTTAGTATATTAAGTCAGATGCTCGAGATATTCGACGATGGTCATATTAGCTTAACCGCTCCTAACAAACAAATCTATTATTCTAACAAAGTTAGAAGAGAAAAAATCGACGATGAATTATTCAACAAAGGTGTCATAAAATCCTATTTAGAAGCAGATTTCAAAACAGGATACGAAGACAGTTACATCTACGGTAAAATAAAAAACGAGAATGTAGGGTATATATATTTCGACTATGTAGGAGATAATTTCTTTGTATTTGATGAGTTCTTGAACAAGTTTGAAAATGCGAATGGTATAATTATCGATTTACGTCATAATCAAGGTGGCGACTTCACATATTGTTTTTCAGAAATCAGAAGATTAACGAACGAAAAGCGTTATGTATTTAGAAGTAAAACCAAAAATGGTAAAGGTAAAAATGATTATACCGAATGGATGGAATGGTACTTAGAACCTAAAACGCCACACTTTAACAAACCAATTTCAGTTTTAATGGATAGATATACCATTAGCGCTGGTGAAAGAAGTGTAATGGCTTTTAAGACTCTACCGAACGTGACATTAATTGGCGATACAACCAATGGGGCGCATGGAACCATGATAGCTCGCGAATTGGCAAATGGATGGTATTTTACCTTAGTGCCTCAAAAAGTTGAAATGGCAGATGGACTGAGCTATGAAGGAATAGGCATTGCTCCCGACATCTTTATTAAAAATCAAATTTCGGATATAAATGCTGGAATAGATAAAAGCTTAGAATTAGCTATAGATAAAGTGAAATAAGCGAATTATCTACCTAGAAATTCAGTACCAAACAAGAATTTATTTACTCGCTTATTTTAAAGGATAAAAGCAAATTGTACATAATAAATCAACACAATAGCAAACTAGAAGATTTATTGAAAAAGTTATAAAAATTTGAACTTATTTTAATTTCAAACGTATTATACACATAACCTGTATTTATAGTCTAAACTCTTAACTCTAAATTTTAAAGACTATGAAACGTTTATTTTTGCTACTACCCGGACTATTGGTATTCATCCAATGC
>DATCKI010000310.1:0-6443 GCA_036562365.1 Bacteroidia bacterium
AAATCCTAATGGAAGCACCGACGCTACAGCCGCTAAAAAGATTCTTTTAATGCTCCATTTATTGCTCATGGCAACATCTAAAAGCGCTAAAAAGTAAACCATAAACAACATTCCATGTGCCCAACCTCCTACTTTTACTAAGTATGGATAATCTAAACCATATTTTACTGGCATGGCAATTAAAAGTAAAAAAAGAAATGAAAGACCTTCTATTAATGCAATTAATGAGAATCGGCCTTCAGATGTTTTAATATTGTACATGATACAAATGTGTATATAATATGTGTAATAAATTCTAATTTATTAGAGTTTAAATAGGAATTAACTTTCCAGAAATTAAATGGCAAGTCTATTTTTTAAACTTTCTGGAAGTTCTTCTTCCATGGTTAAGCTTATTTTTAATGTTGCATCATCGGTTTGGGCAAGCATTTTAGCTTTGCGAATTTCGTTTACATACATAGGGTCGTATGGCATTTCTACCTTTAGGTAGTTTTCGGTAAACCCATACATTTTATTTCCATCATTTTCGGCTTCAAATAGTACGGATTTAACTTTGCCAATTTGAGAATCGTAAAATGCCCTTCTTTTCTTTTCTGAAAGTATACGCAGCATATTCGTACGGTCTTTACGTACTGCTACAGGGACTTTTCCAGCTATTTTAAGGGCACCAGTTTGTGCTCTTTCGCTATATGTAAAAACGTGCAGATATGAAATATCTAACTCGTTGATGAAATTATAAGTATCTAAAAAATGCTCATCTGATTCACCTGGGAAGCCAGTTATTACGTCAACTCCAATACAAGCATCTGGCATTAATTCTTTGATTTTAGCTACACGCTCAGCATATAATTCGCGCTCGTATTTGCGACGCATTTTCTTAAGTATTTCGTTATTCCCACTTTGTAAAGGAATATGAAAATGCGGAACAAATTTGCTGCTTTGCGCACAGTATTCTATAATTTCATTGGATAATAAGTTTGGTTCTATGCTCGAAATTCTAAAACGTAAAGCATCTACTTCTTTATCTAAAGCCTTAACTAAATCGAAGAAAGTTTCTCCCGTAGATTGCCCAAAATCTCCAATATTTACTCCTGTAAGTACTATTTCTCTAGCTCCTTTTGAAACGGCTTCTTGAGCCATTTTCACCGTTTCAGCAATTGAAGCATTTCGGCTTTTTCCTCTAGCTAAAGGTATGGTACAGAAAGTACAGAAATAGTCGCATCCATCTTGAACTTTTAAGAAAGTTCTGGTTCTGTCGCCAGAAGAGTAGGCCGGACTATAATCTTTTACGTCTTTAATATTACCGTTTTTGATGAGAACCTCTTCAGAAGGATTTTCTAAAATGTAATCTGCAATATTGAATTTTTCAGCTGCGCCAAGTACAATATTTACACCTGGAATATTTGCAATTTCTTCTGGTTTAAGCTGTGCGTAACACCCAATAACAGCAATAAATGCATTGGGGTTGAACTTTTTAGCTTGCGCTACCACTTTTTTACATTTACGATCGGCATGGTCGGTTACCGAACAGGTATTGATAATATACACATCGGCCCCATCTTCAAAATTTACTTTTTGAAATTCATTTTCCATTAAGTTCTTGGAAATGGCTGAACTCTCAGAAAAATTAAGTTTGCAACCGAGCGTATATAAGTGAAAGCTTTTCATTTCGGCTGCAAAGATACGTATTTTATGGATTCATTTCCCAGACCAATTATCTCTATCTAAACTTCGGTATTGAATAGCTTCTGCGAGGTGTTGACTTAATACGTTTGGACTATCATCTAAATCGGCTATGGTTCTACTAACCTTTAATATTCTATCGTATGCTCTGGCTGAAAGTCCAAGTTTATTCATAGCTGTTTTTAACAATTGAAGGCTGGCTTCATCGAGTACTACGAATTCTTCAATTTGTTTTTTGTCCATTTGTGCATTGGAGTAAAGTCCATGAAAGTTCTTAAATCTTTCGCTTTGGATATTTCGAGCTTTAATTACCCTTTCGCGTATGCTAATACTCGATTCGGCTTTACTTTTATTAGCAAGTTCTTTAAAAGAAACAGGAGTAACTTCTACGTGTAGGTCAATACGGTCGAGCAATGGACCAGATATTTTATTGAGATAACGCGTAACAATTCCAGGTCCACAAATACAAGCTTTTTCGGGGTGGTTATAATTTCCGCATGGACAAGGGTTCATTCCAGCAATGAGCATGAATCCAGCTGGATAATCAACCGAAAATTTAGAACGAGAGATGGTAACTTTACGCTCTTCGAGGGGTTGTCGCATTACTTCTAACACGGTACGTTTAAATTCGGGGAGTTCGTCGAGGAATAGCACGCCATTATGTGCAAGTGAAATCTCACCGGGCTGAGGTATAGAGCCACCTCCAACCAGGGCAACATCGCTAATAGTGTGGTGCGGACTTCTAAATGGCCTTCGGGTGAGTAAAGCATCTTTTGTACTTTTTTTACCTGCGACAGAATAAATTTTAGTGGTTTCGAGGGCTTCAGAGAGGGTTAATGGGGGTAGTATAGTTGGTAATCGTTTGGCAAGCATGGTTTTTCCAGAACCAGGAGGACCAATTAGCAGGGCGTTGTGCCCACCAGCTGCAGCAATCTCTAATGCACGTTTAATGTTTTCTTGGCCTTTTACATCAGAGAAATCCATATTGTACTCGCTTTGGTTAAATAAGAATTCCTCAACTGGATCAACATAAATTTTTTGAAGTATTAGTTTGTTATTAAAGAAATCGGCAACTTCTTTAAGATTTTCGACCCCATATACATTTATACCTTGCACAATGGCAGCTTCTTTTGCGTTCATGCTTGGGAGTATAACCCCTTTAAAATTTTCTTTAGCGGCTTGCAGACTTATGGGTAAAGCGCCTTTAATAGGTCTAAGGCTACCATCTAAAGCAAGTTCACCCATGATAATGTAATTTTCTATTTCGTCGATGGGGATAAGTCCTGTTGCGGCCATCAAACCTATAGCTAATGTTAAATCATAAGCAGAACCTTCTTTTTTAATATCGGCAGGTGCCATATTAATGATAGTTCTCTTAGTTGGAAGGTGAAATCCAATATTTTTGATTGCTGAAGTAACCCGGAACAAACTTTCTTTCACGGCATTATCGGGTAATCCGACTAAAAAGAATTTTGATCCAGCGGATGTATTAACTTCTACCTCAATCTTAATTGCATTTACACCAATCACGGCGCTTCCATAAGTCTTAACCAGCATGAAAATCTATTTGCCAGTAAAATTAGGGAGAGGTACTAACTCGATTTAAGTTTGGTAAATGTATCCGAAAGTTTTTCGAGTAATTGGTATAAGATATTGAGTTAAGGGTGGTCTAATTTGAGTAAATAAAAATAGTTAATAGCTGTAAAACAAAAAAAGGCATCCAGAATTTTGGATGCCTTAGTATATAGAAAGTGTAGAATCTTAGTTAACTACGATACGCTCAGTGAATTCACGGCTTCCAAGATTTACTTTAATAAAGTAAACACCAGTAGCACCGAATGCAGAACGGTCGATATTGATATTATGCTCACCAGCATTTAAGTTACCAGAGTAGATCTGAGCAACTTGTTTACCTACCATGTCGTATGCAACGATATTAGCATTTTCAACTCCTTGAGGAAGTTCGAAACGTAATGTTGCATTTTGAGACATAGGATTAGGGAATACTACTAAATTTAAATCAGCAGCAGTGAAGTTTTCAATAGAAACATGAGCTTCATCAAAGATTTCGATGTCGTCGATGAATAAGTTATTATTGAATTGGCCACCTGAAGTAAATTCAAATTTGAAGCGAACATTTGCACCAGTTCCGTTAGTACCAGTTAAGTTGATAGTTTGAGTTTTCCACTCAGTTTGACTTTCAGGTACAAAAGAATTCGGGTTAAGACCACCAGATACTAATTCAGCTTTTGTGAAAGATTTGATTAGAGTCCAAGTGTTACCACAATCAGTAGAACGAGAAACGGTAAATTTATCGTCGATTACAGCGTAGTAGTTTTGGTCAACTGGGTCGAATGCATATGGGCTTTCGGTACGTAAAGCGTAAGCTGTTTTGAAACGTAATTTTTTGTTAGAACCAGCAACACTATTTAAGTTATAGGTAGGAGTAATAGCAATATATTTAGCATCACGAACACTTTCAGTGTTGCGACACATTAAGCTAAACTCTCCGCTGTAAGAAGCGTCGCCAGTCCAAACCCAACCTTTATCACTTGAAGGTTCGTTAGAGATAGCCCATTTATCTTGTAAGAATGGTTCACCGAATTCAAAACCTTCGCGGTAACCGAAAGATTTATCTTCAACGTCGGTGTCTAATACTTTAATGTAAGCAATTCTTTCTTTGGTAGAAGTACCAGCACTGTTAGAGATAGTATATTTAACAGAGTAAGTACCAGGAGTATTATACGTAATAATTGGGTTTTGAGCAGTACTTGTTTCAGGAGTACCACCTTCGAATTCCCAATTAAAAGTATGAGAAGCCATAGTAATATTTCCGTTGAAAGAGCCATCGTTAAAGTTAACACTGCTTCCTTTACATATTACTGTTTTATTAGCCCAGAAGTCAGCATTAGCTTTTAATTCAGTACAAGCTGGAGAACCATCAGCCACACCTGCAGCTACAAGGTTTTCTGGTTGCCATAAGTTATAACGGAAAGAATAGAAGTCTAAAGCATCACGCATTCTTTGAACTTGACCTTTGGTAAACATATTAGGACAGAAGTAGTTATTTACATAGTCCATATAGTTTTGGTAGTTCTCACCAATTAAATAACGCATGATAGAGTCTTGTTGATTAGTAGCGTAATCTAAGTAACAAGTTGCTTCTTTTACTATAGAGTCACATGGATTAGCCCAAGCAAAGTTTTCACCTTTAGAGATAGGAGTATCGTCAACATCGTCGTTACCACACTCCGTATCACCCCAAATGTGAGCTAAGTTTAAGAAGTGACCAACCTCGTGGGTAGCAACAGATGAACCATTAACAGAGTTACAGTCAACAGTTGGACCATCTCTTAAAGCTTGAGCATTTTGAGGATAATAAGCGTATCCTAAAGTGGTACCAGGAGATTGATCTGCTGGATTTTTGATACCTTTTACAATCCAAATATTTAAATATTTAGAACGATCCCAGTAGCTTAAGCTTTTGAAACGTTTATCTTCATGAGCGTTTAAAGCTGCATAAGGAGCATATACACGACGAATACCGTCAGTACAGTTACCTTGCGGGTCAACAGTAGCTAAGCGGAATTCGATTTGAGCATCTTCTGCTAAAGAATCGAAACGTGCAGGTAAATTGGCAATATTTGGCCCATTTCTATTAAAACCATTATTAATAGTAGCAATCATGGTTTCAATATTGGATTTTGATACATTTGAAGTAGCACTTCCATCATGGATAACATGCACTACTACAGGGATAATTCTAAGGTCATTAGACTTTTCTCCTGCTGGTAATGCGGCTCTCTGCTGTACAAAAGCATTGAATTTAGCTTGTTCGGTTGCGAATTCAATAGATTGCATAGCATCGTGGTAGTTCGGTGTGCCACACGCTGAGGTGTGAACATGCTGGGCAAAAATATTCCCAGTAAAACCGGCTATAACCGCCGTAGCTAATAGAATTTTTTTCATAGTTACGTATTTCTTGAATACAAATTTAACGTTTCGTTATACCTTTTCCAACTACATTTTTTTAGGTTTGTCGGAAAATTTCGAATTGCAAGTATAGTACAAATTTAACATTTCACTAATTTTACAAGGTAAATTTTAACGTTTTAAATTATAATATTATGAAAAATATGAGAGTCGCAATAAATGGTTTCGGTCGTATTGGTAGGTATACGCTTAAAATGATGCTGAAAAAAGGTGGAATGGATATTGTCGCTATTAACGACCTTACCGACACTAAAACTTTGGCTCACTTATTTAAATATGATTCTATTCATGGTAAGTTTGATGGCAAGGTAAGTTATGACGCTACCTCACTTATTATAAATGGTAAGAGTATCCCTGTTTTCGCTCAAAAAGACCCTGCTCAATTGCCTTGGGCCTCGCTTAATATTGATGTGGTAGTTGAAAGTACCGGCCTTTTCCGTACCCATGAAAAAGCTTCAGCACATATTACTGCTGGTGCTAAACGTGTTATTATTTCTTCTCCGGCTGATAGCGACGATATTAAAAGCGTTGTTATGGGGGTGAATGAACATATACTAGATGGAAGCGAAACCGTTATTTCGAACGCTTCTTGTACTACAAATAACGCTGCCCCTATGATTAAAATTGTAGAGGAATTATGTGATGCCCAAAGTGGTTTCATTACTACTGTGCACTCTTACACTTCTGATCAACGTCTGCACGATAGTCCTCATAAAGACCTTAGACGTGCTCGTGCAGCTGCTGAAAATATTATCCCAACCTCTACA
>DATCKI010000316.1:0-2614 GCA_036562365.1 Bacteroidia bacterium
ATATATAACTTCTTGTATTCTAGCTCTAATGTTTTTACTCATTAATAGTTTATTTTCAGCTGAAGGGTGAACCCTATTGCTCAAAAATACGTATAATATATTGGTTTCTGGATCCATCCACACCATGGTTCCAGTAAAACCGGTATGTCCATAACTATTATAACTTACGCATTCGCATGGAGTACCGCCAGAGTTAGGAGCACGATCGAAGCCTAATGCTCTACGATTTCCGTTTGCACAGAATCGACATTTACTGAACTCTTCAACGGTTTCGGTTTTAAAATATCGGTGACCACCATAAACCCCTTTGTTCAGATACATTTGCATCATTTTGGCTAGGTCGTTTGCATTGGAAAATAAGCCTGCATGTCCTGCTACACCGCCCATCATAGCCGCTCCTTGGTCGTGTACATAACCTTGAAGTAGTTGTTTGCGCCAATAAGTTTCATTTTCGGTTGGAACTATACGCTCTTTAGGGAATTTTTCAAGCGGTTTAAAGGTTAAAGTGGTAGCTCCAATTTTCTTGTAAAACTCTTCTTGAACCAATACATCTAAGGTTTTTTCTTTCCAGTTCTCAACTATATTTTGTAAGAAATAGAAACTTAAATCGCTATATTCATATTTGCCTTTTTGTCCAAGTGCAGTGGAGTACATTTTTACGAACATAGTATCGCGATAGGTGTCTAAAATATATAAGCTATCAGCTACTTTAGTAGTTTTAGCAGGCACTGGAGTTCTCGAATAAATAGCGGGGTCAAGAACTTTTTGCTCATTCATGGTATGAAGATAAAAAGGTATCCAACTTTTTAAGCCAGCTTGATGCGTTAAAAGGTCTTCGATTTTGATATTTTCTTTGTTTGTACCCTTAACTATGCTAACGTAATCTCCGAACTTACCTTTAAGATTGAGCTGGTCTTCGTCGTACATTTTCATAATCATAGCAAGGGTAGAGGTAACTTTAGTAACCGAAGCTAGATCGTATAAATCGGTGTTTTTTACTGGAGTTTTTTTATCGTAAGTATGGTGGCCAAAGCTTTTATAATAAACCACTTTGCCATGTTTTGCTGCTAAAATTTGACATCCAGGAAAGGCTTTGGCAGCAATGCCTTCTTTTACGATAGCTTCGATTTTATCTAGTTTTTCTGAAGGTACTCCAAGCTCTTCGGGCATAGTATATTTGAAACGGAATGGCATATCTGAATCTAAGCCAAACCCAGCTTTCCAAGTTTCGTTAATGCTAATTGGTAAACGACCTTTTGATTGAATACCGCCAAAAATTAATTGAGCGGCCATTTCTTGAGCCATGGAATTGTTTTGATATGCAATAATTAATCCTTGAGTAGGATGATTTACCGGCATACCTTTTAATGCATACGCATTAGCAAATAAGGTAATGATGCATGTGTTTTGAGCGGATAATTTTTTAATAAAATCTTGGTCTCCTTGATAGATTTTATAAGGTCTCCAAGGGTTTTTGTCAGATTTATGAATTGAAATAAATACCTTGCTGTAATTCTTTAATTTTCGAAGTAAATCAGCATCGTTATTGGTATTGCGATCTTCACTTAAATCGTATACATCAACTTGTGTATATAAATTTAAAGTGTTGGCAAAAGCTTCATCAGTATCGTTTCCTAGTCTTACTAAAGCAAAATTTTCGTTTTCTAAATTTTTAATTGGAACGATATTATTTTCGTTTTTTACTAAAGTAAGAGCATGTTCGAAAAGAGTTCTATTTAGGTATTCAGCTTTTTTTGTAAAGAGGTCTTGTTTAATATTTTTAGTGTCAATTTTTTCGAAGTGTGTAAGTCCTAAACGATATTTAGCTTTCAGAATACGTTTTACTTTAGCTTCCATATCCATAGGGTCAATTCTACCATCATCAATGGCAGTCATGATAGCATTAAGAACATTTTCTGGATTTTCGGGCATAAGTAAAATGTCGACACCGGCATTTAAGGCACGAATGCTAGCTTCGGCTTGAGGGAATTTAGCAGAAACACCTTTCATATTTAGGGCATCGGTTAAGATTAAACCGTCGAAACCCATTTCAATTCTTAGCTTTTCAGTTATAATTTTTTTAGAGAGTGATGAAGGCAGATTTGGGGTTGAATCTAGGGAAGGAATATATAAATGCCCAACCATGATACTTCCAATTCCTGCGTCTGATAAAGCTTTGAAAGGGAAAAGTTCTAAAGTATCTAAACGTTTTTGAGAATAAGGAATAATAGGAAGGTCTTTATGAGAATCTTTATCTGTATCTCCATGACCAGGGAAGTGTTTACCACTGGCTAAAACGCCACCTTGTTGAAGTCCGGCTGTTAAAGCGATTCCTTTTTGAACTACATTATGTTTAGACTCACCGAAGGAGCGGGCTCCGATTATAGGGTTTGCGGGATTATTGTTTATATCGAGAACGGGCGAATAGCTGAAATTTACGCCTACACGGCGAAGTTGACGAGCCATTTCGAGTCCCACCTCGCGAATAAGTTCTGTATTTTGGATAGCTCCCAAGGTCATTTGCCAAGGGAATTTGAAGGTGCTATCTAGACGCATGCTTAAGCCCCATTCATAGTCGCCACTTATAAACATGGGTACTTTGGCTTGAGCTTGG
>DATCKI010000050.1:0-13362 GCA_036562365.1 Bacteroidia bacterium
GACTTTAAACCTCTACTTAAGTATGCTGCCATATTTATTGTAAGTATGGGAGCTTTGGCTACTACTTATTTTATTATCAATTTCGAAAAAATAAATTCTGATAATGTAGCTATAAACGAACCAACTCCTAAACATACTTTAGAGGAAATTACTTTAAGCTCAGGGCTAAACAACGAAGATTCTATTGATGATTTTAGTAAAAATGTAGAAACCCCTGAAAATAAACTTATTCTACCTCCTCCTCCACCATCAGCTCCAGTTATTAATGATGAATTATTTAAAGCTGAAATAGAAACTGAAACTAAACCTATAGGTTTAGTAAATGAAAATAATGCTGATTTAAATTTAGAATATTATAAACAAAATGAAGTGTCTAATGATACAGAAATAGGTAAATCTGCTTTATCGAACACTATTGTAGTATCAGAAAAGAGACTTGATAAGAGTGAAGAATCTAGAGTTCTAAGAGAAGAAAGTGCTAAAAAAGCTGCAGGAATAAGCCCCAAAAACAATATATCTTCTCAAGATGTTGGTCCTTATATAGGTGGCATGGCTCAATTAAAAATCGACTTAAAAAAGGAAATTAAATCAAGCAAAAAATACGCCGATAATAGTCACGTAACGGTGAACGTAATTCCAACCGGAGACGGAACACTTAAGGACGTAGAAATAATAAGTACCAACGATGCACAATTTGCAGCTGATGTTGTAGCAGCATTAAAGCGTCTTAAAAATTGGGAAAAAGGCAATACTCAAAAACAGAATTACCTATTCTTTTCACTCGATTTCAACTAGGCTTTGCTAAACATTTTAGCATAAAAAAGGCTTAATACTTCGCCCATAACTACATCTGGAAGTACATTTAATACCCGATTCACATTAGCCATACGTTTAGGCAATGCATTCATATCTATATCTAAACGTTCCATTATAGCCCCCAAAGTATGTTCAGAGAAACCATTTTCAGCTTCTTCACGAACTATATCTTCTACGTTTAAATAGCTTGAATTTTTCACTTTTTCAACACATTTGCGAAGATCTCTAATAAATTCATCTTCTACACCTATATGCGATCTATTAATGGTAAGATGAATATTGGCTCCTAAAGCTGCAGAACTCAATTGCAATCCAACTTTCCAACCTAATTCATCCAATTCATCATTCAATTCAAAAATATTCACACTATCGTCGCAAATAAAATCGATAAGAGTAGAATCTGGATCACTTACAATTTTAAGTTCTGGTATAGATAAAATACCAGCTTTAATTTTTTCTACGGCTTGCATAGTTTCTTTAGCCAAACGGGCATAACCTTCTTTTCCGTAATAATTAAGTACCGCCCAAGCCCCAGCCGTTGGGCCACCGGTTTTACTACTTAGCATAGTTGGATTAACAATGCTATATCCAGTCCAATCGGTACAAACGAAGTATTGATATTTACGATGCTCATGATTTTTATGCATCAAGACACTACAACCTTTAGCAGCATAACCATACTTATGCAGGTCAAGAGAGATAGAAGTTACCCCTGGCACACTAAAATCCCAAGGTTTAACTGGGATTCCAGCCAAGCGCATCCCTGCAAGCATTAGACCACCTATGCAAGAGTCCACATGAAATGGTATATTATATTCAAGGGCAAGTTGCCCAATTTCTTCTATTGGGTCTATAACCCCAAATGCATAGGATGGTGCTGAAGCAACAAGGAGGATGGTATTAGGAGTAATAGCTTTTTTAATTTCTTCCACATCAGCACGCATATCTTGGCGTACTGGCACCGTAACTGGCTTAACATTAAAGTAGCTACAAGCTTTATAGAATGAAGAGTGTACAGTATATGGTAAGATAATTTCAGGTTCAGTAATTCCTTTCTCAATTTTGGCGCGGTCTCGAGCAGTTTTCACACTGAGTAATAAACTTTCAGTTCCGCCAGTGGTTAGATGACCAACTGTGTGCAAGTCGCCCTGTAACATATCTGATACAAAAGAAATTACATCATTTTCCATTTTTAAAAGTGACGGAAATGCAGTTGGATCTAAACCATTCTCACTTAAAAATTCGCAATAAGCAGCTTTAATTAACTCTTCTACTTCTGGTTCTGCAGGGTAAACATAAGAGAATAAACGCCCACTTCGCCAATTAATATCATTCGACTTAAGGTTAGATAGTTCTTGCAAAATTTGTGATTTAGGTTTACCTGAAAATGAAATAGACATAGTTTTGAAAATTAGTAAGTAATGTATGCTCTAAATTTACAAATTTTATTCTGGACTCGCAAGTACTTTAACAAAAACTATAAAAATTCTAAACATACAAATTCCTTAGAAAAAGCCTAACATTCAACAACTTGCAATAAAATTATAAATACGAATTTTTGATTAAAAGTAAAAAAATGAATGCGATTTAGGTTCAAAATTGCCGAAAAAACAAATGAAAACTATATTAGAAACAGAAAAATTCAGATTGCTAGTATATTCTTAATAAATTTTATCGTAAAAAATTTATGAAATTTTAAAATGAATTAGTAACTTGTATTCAGAAAATAAGGAGACACTTATTATAAGACAATGCTGAAAAAACCTAGGTCGGCGACTTATGTATTTTTCGGCACCCTTGAAAACAAATCGATTCTAAACAAAAAAAAGAGAAGAGAGAAACTCAAAAAGTTATGAAATCGAAAAAAGGCCAGAAGCAAAACTTCTGGCTTTTTAATTTTAGTAAAGGTTCATAAGCCGGGTTCTGTATTAGCCTGTCATTTATCTACGTGTATACTCACGCATACACTTTAGCAACCTACCCATCTGCTGGTGTAGTAAAACTACACGGGGAACGAGCAACTCCCACTACAACAGACCTATTTGGTCTTACAGCCCGCAGGGTTTACCTATTTTGCTGTTACCAACAAACATGTGAGCTCTTACCTCGCATTTTCACCCTTACCCTAGATCCAAAAATCTAAGGCGGTATATTTTCTGTGGCACTTTCCGTCCCGCATTGCTTGGGCTTTGCGGTCCCACCCGTTAGGTGGTGCGGTGCTCTGCGCTGCCCGGACTTTCCTACCCGCTTTTCAGCGAATCGACAGGCGAACCTTTATATTTTTAACCATTTAAACGGCTATTCAAATCCAAATTATATTTTCTAGCTGTATCTTTCGCAATATCATATCCCGCATCGGCATGACGAATAACTCCCATTGCTGGGTCATTATTCAATACTCTTCTTAAACGCTCTTCTGCATCAGCAGTACCGTCAGCCACAATTACCATACCAGCATGTATGCTATATCCCATTCCTACTCCACCTCCATGGTGTAAACTTACCCATGAAGCTCCACCAGCCGTATTGATTAAAGCATTTAAAATTGGCCAGTCTGCAACCGCATCAGAACCATCCATCATCGCTTCGGTCTCACGATTTGGAGATGCAACTGACCCTGTATCTAGGTGGTCACGACCAATTACAATTGGAGCTTTCACCTTTCCTTCTCGCACCAAAGCATTAAATGCCAATGCCGCCTTTTGACGTGCTCCCATTGACAACCAACAAATACGTGCTGGTAAACCTTGGAAAGCAATCTTCTCTTGAGCCATCTTCAACCAACGTTGCAAAGAGGCGTCTTCAGGAAATAAATTCTTCAATACCTCATCGCAGGCTTTTATATCTTCTGGATCTCCACTCAACGCCACAAAGCGGAATGGACCACTTCCTTTACAGAATAATGGACGTATATATGCTGGCACAAAACCAGGGAAATCAAACGCATTCATTACTCCGCGTTTATCTTTAGCTTGGCCGCGTAAATTATTTCCATAATCAAACGTAACAGCACCACGTTTTTGCAATTCTAACATTTGACGAACGTGGCGAGCCATTGTATCTAAAGAACGTTTTGTATATTCTTCCGGATTAGTTTCACGCAGACTATTAGCTTGACTAACCGTTAAATTTTCTGGGAAATAACCGATTAATTCATCGTGAGCCGAAGTTTGATCCGTTAAAGTATCTGGAGTGATATTTCTATCTAATAAACGTTGCAATAAATCAACCACATTACAAAGCACACCAATTGATAAAGCTTGTCCATCAGCTTTTGCTTTAAGAGCTGCATCAATAGCCACATCAATATCTGTAAATTTAAGATCTAGATATTTAGTTTCAAGGCGTTTATCAATCCTCCATTCTTCCATTTCAGCCACCAAAGCAACACCTTCATTCATAGTAATTGCTAATGGTTGAGCACCTCCCATACCACCTAAACCAGCAGTAACATTTAAAGTACCTTTAAGGGTGCCATTAAAATGTTGGCGAGCACATTCAGCATAAGTTTCGTAAGTACCTTGAACTATACCTTGAGAACCTATATAAATCCAAGACCCAGCGGTCATTTGACCATACATCATAAGCCCTTTTGCGTCCAACTCTCTAAAATGGTCCCATGTAGCCCATTTAGGGACTAACATAGAGTTAGAGATAATAACGCGAGGAGCATCTTTATGAGTTGGTAAAATTCCGACAGGCTTACCACTTTGAATAAGAAGAGTTTCATCTTCGCGAAGATCTTTTAAAGCTTTAACAATAAGTTCGAAAGCTTGTGGATTACGAGCCGCTTTACCCAAACCACCGTAAACGATAAGATCTTCAGGACGTTCTGCTACTTCAGGGTCCAAGTTATTAAATAGCATACGCAAGGCAGCTTCCTGAATCCAACCTTTAGTATTTAATTGAGTTCCTTTAGGAGTAACGAGAGCAGATACATCTAATTTATTATCTGTGGTAATCATAAATGTTTAAATTTTGAACGACAAAGATAGGCAAATAGGAATTTATTGCCTAACGAGTATGCATTATCGGGGGCAAGGGCTAAGATGCGAAAATACAAACAATTAAAATTCAGCACAATAAAACAAAAAACAAATATTTAAAAAGAAAATTAAGATTTTAACAATAAATCGCCCTTAAAAACTTGCACAAGTCCAATAATATTCAGACCTTTGCACCCTTAAAAATTTATTGTTTAACTATTAATCAGAGTCCTGGTGGCTCAAAATTACAGAATGGCAGAAAAAGAAACAGCCGTAAAAAAGACCTTAGCCGATTATGGTAATGAAGGCGACACAACGTTCGATTGGACCGCATTTGAAGGGTATTCAGCTGACGAAAAAAACAGTTTAGAATCTTTCTACGGTAAATCAATGAACAACATCATTCCTCATCAAATTCTAAAAGGAAAAGTAGTAGGAATGAATGCAAAAGACATCTTAATTAACATTGGTTACAAGAGCGAAGGCGTGGTACCACGTACAGAGTTCCGTTACAATCCAGATGTTAAAGTAGGTGATGAGGTAGAAGTATATGTTGACGAGTTAGAGAACAAAGACGGTCAATTATTACTTTCTCACAAAAAAGCTCGTGCGGTTAAAGCATGGGATCGTGTTAACGAAGCGTTTGCTAACGATGAGTTAATCACTGGATTCGTTAAATGCCGTACTAAAGGTGGTTTAATTGTAGATGTATTTGGTTTAGAAGCATTTTTACCAGGTTCACAAATCGACGTTAAACCTATCCGTGATTACGATGTTTACGTTGGTAAAAACATGGAATTCAAAGTTGTTAAAATCAACCAAGAATTCAAAAACGTGGTAGTTTCTCACAAAGTTCTATTAGAAGAAGAACTTGAGCAACAGAAAAAAGATATCATCTCTAAACTTGAAAAAGGTCAAATCCTTGAAGGTATCGTTAAGAACATCACTTCTTACGGTGTATTCATCGACCTTGGTGGTGTAGATGGTCTTATCCATATTACTGACCTTTCTTGGGGACGTATCAATCACCCTGAAGAAATCGTTCAGTTAGATTCTAAAATTAACGTTGTTGTATTAGATTACGACGATGAGAAAAAACGTATCGCATTAGGTCTTAAACAATTAACTCCGCATCCTTGGGAGCAATTAGATGCTAACTTGAAAGCTGGTGACAAAGTAACTGGTAAAGTTGTGGTTTTAGCTGACTATGGTGCATTCGTTGAAATCGCTCCAGGCGTTGAAGGTCTTATCCACGTTAGCGAAATGAGCTACTCTTCTCATTTACGTAGCGCTGGTGACTTCGTTAAAGTTGGTGACGACGTTACTGCTGTTATCTTAACTTTAGATCGCGAAGAGCGTAAAATGTCTTTAGGTCTTAAACAATTAAAAGCTGACCCTTGGACTAACATCGAAGAAAAATACCCAGTTAATAGCAAACAAAGTGCAGTTGTTAAAAACTTCACTAACTACGGTATCTTCGTTGAATTAGAAGAAGGTGTTGATGGCTTAATCCACATTAGCGACCTAAGCTGGACTAAGAAAATTAAACATCCAGGTGAAATCACTAACATCAACGATAAAATTGATGTAATCGTTCTTGAAATCGATAAAGAAAACCGTAAATTATCTCTAGGACACAAACAATTAGAGTCTGATCCTTGGGATGCTTTCGGTGATACTTTCGAAGTAGGTAGCGTACAAGAAGGTACTGTAGTTGAAAAAACTGATAAAGGCCTTGTTATCTTCCTTCCATACGGAATCGAAGGTTTCGCTCCTAACAAACACATCAAGAAAGAAGATGGTTCTAACTTAGCTCTTGAAGAAAAAGCTCAATTTAAAGTTATCGAATTCAACAAAGACGAGAAAAAATTAATCGTTTCTCATACCAAAGTTTGGGAAGTTGAAAAAGAAGAAACTGAAAAAGTTGAGAAAGTTAAAGAAGCGAAATCTACCGCTAAAGGAGTTGATAAACTTAAAAAAGGTATCGAAAAAACTACTTTAGGTGATTTAAGCGTTTTAGCTGATCTTAAAGAAGAGTTAGAAAAAGGTGGAAAATCTAAAAAGAAAAAATCAGCTGAAGATGCTGAATAATCTTATATAAATTTCCTTTTTAAGCCGTTCCCTTGGGAGCGGCTTTTTTTTTCACCTATTTCTACTAGTATTTATTCTCTTTTCTCTTACCTTATTATACTACCTTTGTGTAAAATTTATGCCATGAGAAAGGATATTCAAAATAGTGATGACATCAAAAAACTCGTCGATACCTTCTATTCATTAGTCCGACAAAACGAACTCATTGGCCCAATATTTACAAATCGTATTCAAGATAATTGGCCGGTTCACCTCGAAAAAATGTACAATTTCTGGGAAAATATTCTCTTCGGAAATAATACTTACCAAGGCCGCCCATTCCCTCCTCACCTTACCATGAACCTCGAAAAAAAACATTTCGAAACTTGGTTAGGCCTTTTCTATTATACCGTAGATCTGCTTTTTGAAGGTGAAATTGCAAACGAAGCAAAAAATAGAGCCGGTACTATAGCCAATATTTTTTTACACAAAATCAATCATTTTAATAGCCTTAATATAATACCTCCTAGCGATAATAATGCTTAAAAAGGTAGCACTTATCTGAAAACTCTTTATTTAACTTAAAAGCTTTTTTCTTACCTTCGACCCCATAAAACTCTACTGGCTCATGCAACAAGAAGCTAAAACACTTTTAGAAGGTAAAGGACTAGAATTGGTATTACACCGTCTATGCCTTGAACTAGTAGAAAATTGTGGAGATTTTTCGAATACCGCTATAATTGGACTACAGCCTAGAGGTTCTCTTCTAAGTGCCAACCTACATAAAAGACTCGAAAAAATTACCGGCAAATCTATCAAACACGGTATTTTAGATATAACTTTCTTTCGTGACGATTTTAGACGTGGTGAGGAAATACTAAAACCTAATACCACTAAAATCGACTTCCTCGTTGAAAATGCTCATGTGATTCTTATCGACGACGTCCTATTTACCGGCCGTAGCGTTAGAGCAGGATTAGACGCATTATTAGCCTTCGGAAGACCACAAAAGGTAGAATTATTAACCCTAATCGATCGAAAAAACACTCGTCATATTCCAGTTGAATCTAACTATATAGGTCTAACCGTCGACACTCACGCAGGCCAAAAAGTTCAACTTACATGGAACGAAGATTTAAATGAATTAGAAAAAGTAACCTTATTCACGAAATAAATATCATGAGTCGCCTGAGTACGGAACACCTTTTAGGAATAAAATATATTAGCGAAGAAGACATTCATATTCTGCTAGAAACTGCCGCTAATTTCAAAGAAGTAATCAATAGACCTATTAAAAAAGTTCCTTCTTTACGCGACGTTACGGTTGCTAATATTTTCTTCGAAAATAGTACACGCACAAGATTATCGTTCGAACTAGCTGAAAAACGTTTATCTGCCGATGTGGTTAACTTCAGTGCTTCTGGTTCTTCCGTTGCTAAAGGAGAAACCCTTACCGACACCGTAAACAACATTTTAGCTATGAAGGTTGATATGGTGGTTATGCGCCATTCTAATCCAGGAGCTTGTGTATTCTTAGCAAATGAATTAAAAAAATATCCCAAAAGCTCACATGCACGCATCGTAAATGCGGGCGATGGTACTCACGAGCATCCAACTCAAGCTTTACTCGACGCCTTCTCTATTAAAAACCACTTTGGTAAAATTGAAGGTTTAAAAGTTCTTATCGTTGGAGATATAATGCACTCGCGCGTAGCACTTTCAAATATTTATTGCCTAAAAAAATTAGGTGCACAAGTAAAACTTTGTGGCCCTGCAACACTTATTCCTAAACATATTGAAACATTAGGAGTAGAAGTTGAACACGACTTACACAAAGCTCTTCAGTGGTGCGATGTTGCTAATGTATTACGCATCCAATTAGAGCGTCAAGACATTAAATATTTCCCTTCGCTAAGAGAATATGCCATGAAATTTGGTATCAATAAAAAAGTACTTAGCAAATTAGATAAAGAAATTCTAATTATGCACCCAGGACCAATAAATAGAGGTGTAGAATTAGATGGCGATGTTGCCGATAGTAAACATAGTATTATTTTAGACCAAGTTGAAAATGGTGTAGCTGTGCGTATGGCTGTATTATATTCACTAGCATCAATTAAAGAATAAATACATAAATTAGTATTTTCGTTTATTCCCAAATAAGGATCATAATCATGAAAATTAACGTTCAAAAAGAAGAAAAATATACCGTTATCCGCCCTGAAATTGAGAAACTTGATAGTACGGTTGCTGCACTTATGAAGTCTGAAATAGTATTAATTACTGGAAACGGTGAAAAGAACTTAATAATCGACTTGAGCGATGTTAAGTACATAGATTCTAGTGGCTTAAGTGCTTTACTGGTTGCCAATAGATCTTGCAAAAGTGTTAACGGTTCATTTGTGCTTACAGGACTTCACGACAATGTAAACAAATTGATAAAAATATCTCAGTTAGATACCATTCTAACCATTACTCCAACCTTTACTGAAGCACATGACTATATAATAATGGATGACCTTCAAAAATCTTTATAATCCATTTATTGATTTTTAAGAAAATATCTATAAATTGCCTTCGATTTAAATAACACAAACTATAGAAATATGAAGAAATTTTTACTTTTAACAAGCTTATTAGCATCTTCTTTCGCAATTACTAATGCACAAATCACTCAATGTTGGCCAGACCAAAACTACACTCCAACTAGCCCTACTGGTGCTGGTATTATGGATTTAGAGTGTGCTAAAACAAATGTTTTATACCAAACTTCTACTACTATCGTAATCCCAACAGTAGTTTCAATTCCTATTAATGGTTCAACTACTTCTGTACGTATTTGTAGTGTACAAGTAAATAATATCGTTAACTGGCCTGCTTACAACAATGCACCAAACTGGGCTATTTGGGAGCAAGGAAACCAATATGCTGCTGGTCAATGGGTAGCTATTACTCAACCTAACATTACTCGTGCTTGTGTTTCTATCGAAGCTTTATTTACTGCTCCTTACAACGATTCAGTTGTAGTTGAAGGTAATGCTAAAGTATCTTTAGATCCATTAACTTGTGGTGCTTTACAATTAGAAGTTCCATTCTCTGAAATTGACCAAGATAACGGTGGTTTACCAATCGCATTCGTTGTAGCTGACGACTGTACTTACAGCGTTGAAGAAACTTTAAGCAATAACTCTTTCGATGTTGCTCAAAACTATCCTAATCCAGTTGATGGTTCTTCTCAAATCATGTTCAATGTTCCTAGTGCTGGTAAAGTAAACTTCCGTGTTACTAACCTTTTAGGTTCTGTTGTTACTGAAAAACAAATTAACGCTACTCCTGGTAAAAATACCATCGATATCGCTTCTGGTGCTTTTGCATCTGGCGTTTATATGTATAGCATCACTTTCAACGGTCAAACTATTACTAAGAGAATGATCGTAAAATAATTGATTCTTATCATTTATTATTATACAAAACCTCGGTATTCCACCGAGGTTTTTTTATTTTTGAACTGTGATCTTCCAAGTTACTATATTAGGAACAAGTAGCGCTTTGCCTACCGCCGACAGATATTTATCTGCTCAATTATTAACCTTTAGAGATAAAAACTATTTAATTGATTGTGGCGAAGGTACCCAAATTCAATTACGTAGATTTAAACATAGCTTCCAACGTATATCCAAAATATTCATATCGCACCTTCACGCCGACCATTTTCTTGGATTACCAGGATTACTCTCATCCATGTCACTACTCGGACGTGAAAACGAATTGCAAATTTTTGGCCCTAAAGGTTTAAAAGAATTTATAGATACCACTTTCAAAGTATCTGAAACTTGGCTCAACTTCCCCGTTCGTTTTATTGAAACTCAAGATAAATTCAAAGAATGTATATACGAAGATGAGCATATAACTATACATTCTTTTCCTCTATTCCATAGAATAGCATGTACTGGATTTTTGTTTCAAGAAAAAGAAAAAGCTCGCAAATTCGATAAAAAACTGCTCGATAAATATTTCATTACACCTGATCAAATTATCGACATAAAAAATGGAGCCGACTTCCACGCTCCAGATGGAAATTTTTATCCCAATTCAGAAATTACTATATCAGCTCCTCCTATTCATTCCTATGCATATTGTAGCGATACTGCACCATATGAAGGATTAATTGAACATATTAAAGGAGTTGATACCATATATCACGAGGCTACTTTTACTTCGCATTTATCAGCACGTGCTAAAGAAACTAGACATAGTACGGCCACTCAAGCTGCACAAACAGCTAAAGATGCAAATGCTAAGAAATTAATACTCGGACATTTCTCTACCAGATACCCCGATACATCCGAATTAGTGAAAGAAGCACAAGATATTTTTCCAAATACTTTTGCTGCAAATGATGGCGAAAGCTTCGAAATTTAGAAGATTTTAGGGCTTTTTCTCTATCTTTACTCCTTAAAACACGCAAATATGTTGAAGGAAAAAGTAGAAAATATCTTGAACCAACAAGTTGCTAAAGAAGCAGCTTCATCGTTTTTATACTTATCTATGGCCTCTTGGTTAGATACAAAAGGTCTTGATGGTTGCGCTACTTTTATGTATGCACAAGCTGAAGAAGAACGTACCCACATGCTTAAATTGATTAAGTATATCAACGATAGCGGTGGGCATGCTATTATTCCTGCTATTCCTCAACCACAAGCCGATTTTAAAGACGTTACGGAAGTCTTTAATCTTGTACTTACCAGCGAAATGCATATCTCTGAATCTATACATGATATAATTGAAACATGTACTGAACTTCGCGACTTCACTACCCTTCATTTCCTTCAATGGTATGTTACAGAACAACACGAAGAGGAAAAATTGGCTCGTACTATTTTAGATAAAATAGAAATTATTGGCTTAGAAGGTCAAGGTCTTTATTTATTCGATAAAGAAATGACCAATCTTCAGGTTGATACTGAAATGAAAGCACAAGAAAGTCAAGGAGGTGGAGCAGCCTAAATGAAGTATTATATTATTGCAGGTGAAGCTTCTGGAGACCTTCATGGAAGCAATTTAATTCGCGAAATTCTTCTAAAAGACCCTAATGCTCAAATTAGAGCTTGGGGAGGCGATCGTATGATAAATGCCGGTGCTACCGTCGTTAAACACATACGAGAGCTAGCTTTTATGGGGTTTATTGAAGTACTGCAAAATATAGTCACTATTCAAAAAAACTTCGCTTTCTGTAAGAAAGACATACTAGAATTTAATCCAGATGTCCTCGTTTGTATCGATTACCCTGGCTTCAATTTGCGTATGTGTAAATGGGCAAAAGCTCATGGCTTTAAAACGGTGCTCTATATTGCACCTCAAGCTTGGGCATGGAAAGAAAAAAGAGCCTATACCCTACCTCATATTTGCGACGATGTAATTTCTATACTCCCTTTTGAAAGAGAATTCTTCAAAAAGTTTAATCTACACGTTAAATACGTTGGTCACCCACTCGCCGACGAAATTCAACACTTTAATCAAAACTATACTGGAGCAAATTTTAGTTTCGATAAGCCTATTATAGCCCTATTACCTGGTTCACGTAAACATGAAATTAAAAGCATGTTGCCTACCTTTCTTAAAGTTATTGAACATTTTCCTCAATTACAATTCGTAGTGGCTGGTGCACCCGCAATCGATGAAAAGGTATTTAGAGATAATGGTTTACCCAATTCAGTTCCCATTTTATTTAATCAAACTTATACCATCCTTAAAGAAGCTAAAGCAGCTATTGTAACCTCTGGAACTGCAACTTTAGAAACCGCTCTTTTAAATACCCCTCAAATGATTTGCTATAAAGGAAATCCTATTTCATACGAAATAGTGAAAAGACTGATTAAAGTCCCTTATGTTTCTCTTGTAAATCTTATTCTTCAAAAAGCTCTTGTTAAAGAGTATCTGCAGTACGACCTAACGGTAAAAAACTTGGAAGCTGAACTCAATAAGATTCTTACTGATTCAGCTTACCAAGAAAATATCCTTAATGGTTATAAAGAATTACAAGAAATTGTAGGTACCGGCGGCGCTTCCGCTAAAGCCGCTGATATTGTTATTGCTAGATCTAAAGCTTAATTACTTTAAATACTTCTTCGTTATTTAAGCCATAGGCTTTAATGTAATACACGCCTGTAGCTAATTGACTCCACACATCTACATACTCTGAACCTAGTACTTTTGATGTGTATACTAATTGACCTGTAGAGTTATAAATAGTCCATACGTAAGGTACCGTTATAGGAGAATTTAATTGTAATGTTGAATTTGCTTGCAATACCCAACATTGAGCTTCTTCAATTTGACAGTTTAAATACGAAGCTGGGAAAATCTCATAATCTAAATTATAATCTACTTGTTTCAATCTCCAATAGTTATAACCATCTCGATTAGAATATATTGATTTATAACTCAATAAACTATTACTATTTCCTGCTGCCCAAACTTTATCTACATC
>DATCKI010000070.1:0-8994 GCA_036562365.1 Bacteroidia bacterium
GATGGTGTTGTTGGTAGTGCTAATATCGTTCAAGCTGATATCGAAGCTACTAATGGTTATATCCACGCTATCGATAAAGTTTTAACTCCTCCAGCAGCTAAATCTACTGCTAAACCTAAAAAACCTGTTACTACTGCTCCTAAAGCTCCAGTTACTGAGCCTGCTAAAGAAAACACTGTTTCTGGTGCTCGTGGTTCTCAAACTGAAGAGAAAGTTTCTGGCGCTCGTGGTTCTCAAACTGAACAAAAAGTTACTGGCGCTCGTGGTGGAAACTAATTCCATTGCTTGTTAAGTAAACATATTTAAGAAGGGGCTTTAAAAGCCCCTTTTTTTATTTACATATGTCTATATAAACCGGCAAATGATCGGATACTCCCCCGTGATAACTATACCCTATATAGGTCCTATTAGGTCGCTCACCTAAGTTCTTCTCATCTTTCTCTAATACATTGCCCGATTTAAATACCCGAGCCTTTATATTTCGCCCTAAATTCTTCGTTCCAAAGACTAAGTCAATTAATGACCATTTCTCCCGGTATTTATGAGTATACGAAGTATTTTCATCTATCAAACAAATTAAGCCCGATTCCCGCTCTAATGCTTTTATACTCTCCTCTTCCCGTTCATCGTTAAAATCACCACCTACTAATATTCTAATATCAGGATTCTCAACTAGCATGAATTTAATATGCTTACTTAATTCCATTGCCGCCAATAATCGCTTAGGCTGCGTTGCAATTACTCCAGAATATTTAGAAGGCCAATGATTCATGTATACAATTAAGGTTTCCCCCTTACAAACCACTCCCTTAGCCCATAATATATGTCTTAAACTGTCGCCATTATATACTAATGGTATATAACCACTTTCAAATACCTTAAATCTGTTAGGATCGTAAATAATGGCTGGGTCTATTCCACGCGCATCAGCCGTTTCGTAATGTACAATCTGATAATTCCCCTTCCACAATAATTCATGATGCGTAAGATCATATAACACACTCCTATTTTCTACTTCACATAAACCTATTATCATTGGTAATTCCCATTCACCTATACCAACTATAGTTTGAGCTAGATTATGAATCTTCTTTTTATATCTATACGAATTCCAATTTCGTATACCCATCGATGTAAACTCATCATCGTTCTTATTCGGATCATTTATAGTATCAAACAAGTTTTCTACATTCCAAAAAACGACCCGATTACTTTGTGTATAAACATTAACACTAAGTATGTATATACTAAAAAACCAAACCCATTTCATACTTAAATTTATGAAATGGGCTTTAATAGTTTTAAATAAATATGATGAACGGTATGATATTTTTATTCAGCGAAAGATTGCATCTGAATCATCTTATAATACATACCTTTTTTATTCATTAGTTCATCGTGTGTACCTTGTTCTAGAATAATTCCAGCTTCCATAACCACAATTTTACTAGCATTACGAATGGTGCTTAAACGGTGAGCAATAACGATAGAAGTTCTATTCTGCATTAATTTATCTAATGCCCATTGTACCATTTTTTCACTTTCACTATCTAAAGCTGATGTAGCTTCATCAAGTATTAATATTTCTGGATTTTTGTATAGTGCTCTAGCTATAGCAATACGCTGTCTTTGTCCACCCGATAACCGACTACCACCTTCACCTGCCAACGTTTCATAACCATTTTCAAGTTGATTAATAAACACGTCAGCATAGGCATTTTTGGCCGCATTTTTCGCTCTTTCTATATCTGGATTTTCGTCGCCAAAACAAATATTATTCAAGATAGTATCATTAAATAAAATGCTTGTTTGAGGTACTATACCCATTAAATCTCTCAAATCATTAATAGAAAGCGTGCGTATATCTACACCATCAATCAATATACTACCATCCGTAACATCGTAGAAACGCGGAATTAAATCTGAAAGTGTAGATTTTCCAGCCCCTGATGGACCAACAATAGCTACGGTTTCGCCTTTATATATTTTAAGATTCACATTCGATAATACCTTTTCGTTATCGTACGAAAAACTTAAGTTTTTAAGTTCTATTTCGTTTTTAAATTCTTTAATTGAAATAGGATTATCACATTCTAAAATTTTCTCTTCTTGATCTAATAATTCTTCAATTCTGTCGAGCGACGACATACCTTTTTGAAGATTATAAACTGTATTTGCCATAGCTTTAGCTGGCGAAATAAGTTGAGAGAAAGTTAGGATAAATGCAATGAAAGTTTCAGGAGTTAATCCACCCGCACCAGTTTTTAAATTACTTAGAATCAACAAACCTCCTAAATACATAATTAAAGCCACAACTAATGAACCTAAGAACTCGCCCATTGGAGAAGAAAGCTCTTTACGGTTCAACATTTTCATATGAATTCTAGTAAATTCTATATTTAGTCCATCGTATTTTTTGGCAACAAAGGCTTCTGCATTAAATGCGCGAATAATTTTACTTCCACCAATTACTTCTTCGGCAAGCGACATAATTTTATCTACAACCGACTGAGAATCGTAACCACTTTTACGTAAAGTTTTTCCTACTCTACCAATTAAGAAACCACTAATAGGTAGAACTAAAATCATGATTAAAGAAAGTTCAATACTAATAGTGAATAAGAAAGCTATAGATAAAACTATCTTAATAGGGTTTTCGATAACTGAGGATAAAGAAGCTAAAATAGCCCATTCTACTTCACCAATATCACTACTTAAACGGGTTAGTAAATCACCTTTTCTTTGTTCGGTAAAGAAACCAATTTGAAGTCGATTAATTTTATCGAACATATTTTTACGCAGTCTAAAAATGATTCCACTGCGTACAGGAGTAAGAATTTGTATAGCTAAATATCTGAACAAATTCTTTAAAAAGAAAAGGATAACGATACCGATTGAGATGTATAGTAGAGCGTTTTCAGGCCCGTCGGTTTCCTTAATATCTTTAATTAAATTCAATAATTTATCGAAGATATCGGAGGCATCATTCGATAAATTACCGACCTCAGCACTAGGCAGTTCGGCATCTCTATCGAAAATAACGTTCAAGAATGGAATAACCATTGCCACACTTACAATTCCGAAAATGGAACTAAGTATAACAAAGATGGTATAAAGGCCTAAAGATCCTTTATAATCTTTAACGAGTTTTATTAAGCGCAGGGCAGATTTCAAAGGTTCAGAGCTAAATTATTATCGTTTAATTTAATTGCATTTTTCCATTCATCTGGCATAGAAAAAGTTTTACCTGTAAGATAATTAATACAAACTAAAATGATTTCACCAGTGGCAACTAAAACTTCTTCGCCATCACTAATAACGAAAAAACCGTACTCAGTAGTAAAGCTTTTATCACCTACAGATTTAGTTCTAACGCCAATAATTAAGTTATCTTTTAAATAAATTGGGCGTTTATAATTCACTTCAGTTTTGGCAATAATTAAACCTGTTTCTTTCCAGTCAATTAATGTACCAAAAACCTTTTCGAAATATGGCAAACGCGCATATTCCATATAGGTAAGGTAAATAGCATTATTAACATGGCCAAGCATGTCGATATCAGAAAAACGTATATGGATTGGTGCTTGGTAATTAAACTCAGATAATTTCATTTAAGAAATAGGATTTAAAGTAACGCTAAACACGAGCATAGAATCTTTATCTCGTCCGAAACTAAATTTTTCGAGAGCTTGAAATATATCTTTTGCTCTAAAATACGAAGTATGAAGGGCATTATCACCTTTAACACTCCATTGGATGGTATATGAGTTTTCGAAATTACGTGCATCACGAACATATTCTAGCATATTTACCAATGCTTCGATATGTGTACCACCATTAGCGCTATGGAATAAGAACTTTTGATGGTGTTTAGATGAAATAGTAAATAAATTTAGGACTACTCCATTTTTATCTTTGTTGAATACAAATTCCAAATTTGAAGGGTCTATATTAAAATAGCCTTCAATTTCTTTTCTCAATTTTTCGGCATCTTTCGCCCAATCTGTCACAGCCATAACTATTTCTTTTGTAAATCTAATTTTTCAAATTCAGAGTTTGCGCTTTTATATTCGGGCAAAATCTCTTTCATTTTACTTACAATATTGGCATTATTTTCGGTAAATGCTAAATCTATAAGTTCATTTAACTTATAATCAATACTTTCTTTAGGCTGACTAATAACCTTAGCAATCAAAATTTTAGGGTGATGGGTAGGAAGATTATCTTCTCCTGAAATTAATAATTCCTCGTATAGTTTCTCACCTGGTCTTAAACCTGTATATTCAATTTTTATATCTACATCAGGTTCAAAACCAGAAAGTTTAATCATCTTACGAGCCATATCAGCAATCTTCACAGATTCGCCCATATCGAAGATAAATACCTCGCCGCCTTTACTCATAGCACCCGCTTCGAGAACTAGACTACAAGCTTCAGGAATTGTCATAAAGAAACGAGTAACTTCTGGGTGAGTAACTGTAACTGGGCCACCTTCTTCAATTTGTTTTCTAAAGCGAGGAATTACCGAACCATTAGAACCAAGAACGTTACCGAAACGAGTTGTAACATAACAAGTATCTGATACAGCATTAAACGACTGTACATAAAGCTCAGCAATACGTTTACTTGCCCCCATTACGTTGGTCGGATTTACAGCTTTATCTGTAGAAATCAGAACCATTTTACGAGCTTTATACTTATGAGCTAAATCGGCAATTATTTTAGTTCCTAAAATATTAACTTTAACAGCTTCTGCCGGATTACGCTCCATCAAAGGCACGTGCTTATATGCAGCGGCATGAAAAATATAATCGGGTTGATATTTTTGGAACAGACATTCCATTTTATTTTGGTCTGTTACATCAGCAATTTTATGTACAACTTGCACCTTTTCTTGAAAGCCCGACAATAATAAATCGAGTTCATACATAGGGGTTTCAGCTTGATCAACACAGACTAAAACACGGGGACCATATTCAGCTAATTGTTTAGATAATTCGCTACCAATAGATCCTGCTGCACCAGTAACCATTACAACCTTATCCAGGAATTCATGTTTAAGAACAGGATTATCAATTTGAATAGCGTCGCGTGCAAGCAGGTCTTCAATTTTTACTTCTTTAAGGCGTATATGAGATTCTTTAGACTGGAACCAACTTTTCATAGGTGGTAAGTCGTACACCTTAATATCATGCTTCAAACATTCATCAACTATTTGTTGTCGAATAGCAGATTTAATAGACTTTTTAGCCAGAATTAAATCGGCATCAGGATATTTATTAAAAAGAGCTTCAATATTACTAAGATTCCAAACTTTTACGTCTTCAATCTTAACACTTTCAAGGTGTGGATTAGCGTCAAGGAAAGCCACCACTTCGTATTTTTCGCGGATATTTCCATCTAATGCACGTTTAGCAATAAGTCCTTCTTCCCCGGCACCATAAATAATGATTTCGCGTTTTTTACGTTCTTTAAAAACGATACGTTTATAAATAACCTTAAATGCAATTCTAGAGCCAATAATGGCGAAAGCACAAACAAGGAAATCGATAAAAAGGACAGAATAAGGAACTAAATAGAATGCATTTGCATTAAACCAGATGGGATTAATAGCGGTAATAATAAGCGAACCAACGAGGGTTGAGGCAAGCAAGCGATTCACATCGCCAGTAGCGGTGTATCGCACTATACCTTTAAAGCTTCCGAAAATAACGAAAATAACGAGTCGTACTCCCAAATAGATTGGAAGCAAGAACTTAAAATTAGCCAATTCGCGTCCCGGTACATTAAAGTTAAATCGCAAATTATAAGCGATAAACAATGCCGCAGTACACATTATTAAGTCGGCAAGTAAAACCAACCAAGGAGGCGCAATCTTACCTTTAAATCTTTTCTTCAAATTTCTTACAGCTTTTCACAAAAATAGGCTAAAAAGCAGTTGATACAATTAAATTTCTAGATTATCTTGTAATTGTATCATCTTAAGAGCGGTCATCGCAGCTTCAACACCTTTATTACCGTGTTTACCACCAGCACGATCGAGAGCTTGTTCTAGATTTAAAGTAGTAAGCACACCGAAAATCACTGGTATTTTATTATCCAAACCTACTCTCATAATACCTTGAGCTGCAGCATCGCAAACAAAGTCGAAATGAGGCGTTTCACCTTGAATAACGCATCCAAGACAAATAACTGCGTCAATATCTTCGTTATCTGCAAATAATTGAGCACCTAGAGGCAATTCAAATGTTCCAGGTACAGGTTCAATCCAAATACTTTCAGGTTTAACGCCATGTTGAACTAGAGTTTCAACAGCACCAGTAAGAAGTGCATTTGTAACTTCACTATTCCATTCAGAAACCACAATACCCACTTGAATATGTGGTGCAAATTCGAAGTTTTGTTCTTCGTAAGACGATAAATTCTTTAATGTTGTTGCCATAGTAATATTTATAAAAAAACCGGTCGAATTGGACCGGCTTAAGTTTTTATTCTCCTTTAGAAGCTTTCGCTCTTTCCAGATATTTCAAGCAATTATCAGCTTCGCTTGATGAAGGGTACTCTGTCACCACACGATCATACAATTTAATTGCTTTATCTAAGTCTTTAATTTCTAATTCGTACAACTGAGCTGCTTTACGCAAATAAATTGGAGTGCTTAAAGAATTTTGATGTTTAGAAGCAGCTTTTTCGTAGTAAGAAACGGCCTCTTCAAAATCATTTAATTCAGAATAACAATCTCCAATAACACCTTGACCAATGGCGTAAAGAATAGCATCATCTGTTTTAAATCCTTTCATTACATCAATACCTTCTTGATATTGACCTAAGTTATAATAACAGATACCTGCATAATATTTAGCCAAGTTAGCAGAAGGAGTTCCACCAAACTCATCGATTACCGTAAGGAAACCAGAAAATTCTGCATTACCATTAAGAGCTAAATTAAAGCTATCTAGTGCAAAATAATTTTCAGCCATAAACATAGCCGCAGCAGCTTCTTTAGCTTTAGGTTTTGCAACAAACTCTTGATATCCGAACCATAATAACGGAATTAAGATAATAGCACCTAAGACTCCGTAGACTACATTAATATTTTTCTTGGTCCATTTTTCAAAAGTTGCTTCCATTTCGGTAGGCTTAACTTCTTCGAATACTGGTTTTTTAGTCGAACTCATGCTTTTTCTTGAAAATTAGGCAGCAAAAATATACATTTTTTTGAGTACTCCTATAGTTTATGCTATTTTTTAGTGATATAAAAAAAATTTAGTTAAGTTAGATTATACCCTTTACATTGCATTTTTTTTTAAGACCTTTGCAGTAGCTATGAAAATCACATTACTTAAAACGGGTAACTTTAAAAATTTCGAACTGTCGGAGACCAGATTTGGCCCTAAGTTCAATTTAGTTTTTGGGTTAAACGGAACAGGTAAAACCAATTTATTAGATGCCATACATTATTTAGGTTGGACCAAAAGTTTTGTGAATCCTATCGACAATCAAAATGTTCGTCGTGGTGAAGATTTCTTCTTCATAGAAGGCAAAGTACAGAAAGGTGATACCGAGCACACACTTTTTTGTGGCTATAAAAAAGATAATGGCAAACAGTTTAGAATAGACAAAAAAGAATACGATAAACTGGCTGATCATATTGGCTTCTTCCCTATTACAACCATTTCACCATTAGATTATATTTTAATTCAAGGTGGAAGCGAAGAACGCCGTAAATTCACCGACTCTGCAATAAGCGTTTTTAGTAGGCCTTATTTAGATGCTTTAATGCAGTACAATCGCATTTTAGTACAAAAAAATACAGTTCTAAAACAAATGAGTAAAAGCGGAGCAGTTCGCCGTGATATGGTTCAAATTTACAACGAACAAATGGCTCCATTGGCTCAATTTATTATTAAAGAACGTTTAGAATTTATTAAAGATTTCAATCAACACTTCTCTAATCTAGCTACACAAATGGCTGGTAAAGACGAAGATGCTAAACTTTCATACCTACAAAGCTCTTCTATAGAAAATATTGTAGAAGAATGGAACGAAGGTTTTGAAAAAGAACTAAAACTAGGATACACACATGTTGGTCCACATAAAGACGATATTTCTTTTACCATGCACGACTTACCAATTCGTAAATCTGCATCGCAAGGCCAACAAAAAACCTTTCTAACCGCGCTAAAATTAGCTCAATACAGATATATGAGCGATAAAACCGGACAATTACCCGTTTTATTATTAGATGATATATTCGATAAATTAGATGATTCAAGAGTTCAACGTATGCTAGGCTTATTGAGTCAAGAAAATTATGGGCAAGTTATCATAAGCGATACGGGTAGCGAACGTATTTTAAAAATATTTGAACAAATACAGCAACCTGTTGAATTAATTCCTGTTGAACTTCCTACAACTGTTTCTCATGAGGGGTAATGAAACTACTATAAAACAAGCCTTAAAACTATTTCTAAAGAAATACAATTTAGAAGAACAAGTAAACGAAGGACGCGTTTATAATGTTTGGAATCAAACTATGGGCAATTTTGTAGTAAATAGAACTACCAAATTAAAATTCTATAAAGGAAAATTAATTGTCTACTTAAATAGTTCTGCTTTACGAAACGAACTCCTAATGGCTCGTACACCTATTATACAGAAATTAAATGAAGAGTTAGGTGAAGAGTTAATCACAGAACTTGAAATTCATTAATTCATTAAAAAATCTTTTTTTTAAAACCTTCTTTCCCTAATTAACGTACTTATATTTATGAGACGTTTATTATGGGTGGGGATATTTGCTTGTATTTACATACAAAACACACAAGCACAGATAGTTATTGACAGCATAGGAGCTAAACAAGCCATTGCTTACTTAAATAAAATCAGAGCTTCTCCAGCAAGTTATGCCAATACTTTAGGTATTAGAGAATTAAAAAACATACAGCCCAAAATTACATTAAAAGAAAATGCGATATTAAGGAAAGTAGCCGA
>DATCKI010000168.1:0-24484 GCA_036562365.1 Bacteroidia bacterium
GTAGAGGAATTATGTGATGCCCAAAGTGGTTTCATTACTACTGTGCACTCTTACACTTCTGATCAACGTCTGCACGATAGTCCTCATAAAGACCTTAGACGTGCTCGTGCAGCTGCTGAAAATATTATCCCAACCTCTACAGGTGCCGCAAAAGCAATTACTAAAATTTTCCCTGATCTAGACGGTTTAATAGGTGGTGCTGGTATACGTGTACCCGTTAAAAATGGTTCTGTTACCGATATCACTTTAATAGTGAAAAACCCTAAATCTGTTGAAGAAATTAATGCAGCATTCAAAAAAGCTTCTGAAAATGAATTAAAAGGTATACTTGAATATACGGAAGATCCAATCGTTTCTTCTGATATTATCGGAAACCCGCATAGCTGTATTTATGATGCAGAACTTACTACCGTTATTGGTAATATGGTTAAGGTTGTGGGATGGTACGATAATGAAGCTGGATATAGTAATCGACTTGTTGACCTTATTCAATACTTATCTAAATTTAATTAATTCTTTAGCCGAAAGTTTACTTTCGGCTTTTTTTTGCTAAATTCCTGCCTATATAATTTATGGTATGACTATAGTTTGGATTATTTGCTCGGGTGTTTATCTGGTGCTTTTACTCGGACTTTGTATGAAGGTTATTATGGACACTCGATCTTCTGCCAAAGCTGTGGCCTACCTATTAATAATATTTTTACTACCTCTACTTGGTGCTTCTATCTATTTATTCTTTGGTCGAAATCTTAAACGCAAATCTCTTTATTCTAAAAAGCTGGGGAAGGATAAGGAACGTGCAGCACTCCTTCAAAAAAAACTAGAAAGCTTCGAAAATCTTAAAGTTTTAGAATTAGATAAAGATTACGATGATTTTGTTCCAACGGCTCAAATGCTTATGTCGCAGCATAAAAGTATTTTAACTGATGCGAATGAAATTAAGATTTATAAAAATGGAGAAGAAAAATTTCCTGATCTGTTAGAATCTATTCGGAATGCTAAACAACATGTTCATATCGAATATTATATATATGAAGATGATGAAATAGGGCAAGAACTGGCTAATGTCCTTATGCAGAAGGCTAAAGAAGGAGTAAAAGTTCGATTTATTTACGACGATTTTGGAAGTAAAGACATTCGTAAGAAATTGGTAAAACGAATGGTAGAGGCTGGTGTAGAAGCATACCCGTTCTATGAAGTTATTTTTATTTTATTGGCAGATCGACTTAATTATAGAAATCACCGTAAAATAGTTGTAGTAGATGGCGAAGTAGCATTTATAGGAGGAATTAATGTAAGCGATAAATATATTAATAATGGTAAATCCGAATTATATTGGCGCGATACGCATATGCGAATAAAAGGCGAAGCAGTTTGGACTTTACAACATATATTTTTGTGCGATTGGAATTTTGCTTCAGGTCAAGATTTAGGTTTTGAAGACGAATTTTTTAGAAAGGATTTTGAGTTAGAAAATAAAGAAAAGAGTTTGATTCAAATTGCCGCAAGTGGGCCAGATTCTTTTGTGCCTTCTATACTTTATACTTACTTAAGTGCTATTTATGCAGCTAAAGATTATGTTTATTTAGTTACTCCTTATTTTATACCAGGATTAAGTTTTATACAAGCTTTACATGCAGCTGTTTTGCGTGGAGTTAAAGTAAAATTGATGGTGCCAGGAATTTCAGATTCAGTAGTTACCAATGCGGCATCTTTTTCTTTTTATGATGAATTGATGGAGATGGGAATTGAAGTATTTCTGTATGAAAAAGGTTTTGTGCATGCAAAAACAGTAGTAATCGACGATGCATTTTTTATGATAGGAACTGCGAATTTAGATATTCGTAGTTTCGAATTTAATTTTGAAGTAAATGCAGTTGTGTATGATAAAAAATACGCTATAGAAATGCGTAAAAGCTTTGAAGAAGATTTAAACGATTGTAAGGAATTGACTTTAGATATTTATAAAAATAGGCCACTTTATATACGTTTATTCGAACGAATTGTGCGATTAGTATCTCCTTTAATGTAGTATTTGCGCCAAATTTTATAAATTAATATACCTTTGTTTGATGGATAATTCTTCGTCGATACGACTTAATAAATATATAAGCGAAAGTGGTATATGTTCTCGTAGAGAGGCCGATAAATACATAGAATCAGGCAATGTTTTTATTAATGGTCGTAGAGCTAAAATGGGCGACCAAGTGCGAGCAGGGGATCGCGTACGTGTGAACGGAAACGAAATTGAACCAAGAGCCGAAGAAGATGCCATTTACATACTCTTCAATAAACCAATTGGAGTTACTTGCACTACTGATACTTCTTATAAAGGAAATATTATTAGCTATATTAATTATGGTGAACGAATTTTCCCTGTTGGCCGTTTAGATAAAGATTCGCAAGGACTCATCATTTTAACCAGTAATGGAGATATTGTAAATAAAATATTACGGGCTGGGAACGACCACGAAAAAGAATATGTGGTAACCGTAAATAAGCCAATTAATGATAGTTTTGTTAAGGCAATGTCGAACGGTGTGCCTATTCTGGGTGTAAATACCAAAAAATGTAAAGTTGAAGCGATTAATGCCAATACTTTTAAGATAACTTTGGTCCAAGGACTCAATAGGCAAATTAGACGCATGTGCGAATATTTTGGGTATGAGGTTGTTAGGTTGGAGCGAGTGCGTATTATGCACTTAACCTTAAAAGGTATTCCGCTTGGCGAGTATAGAGAGATTAAGAAGGCTGAATTGGATGAGTTATTCAGAATGATTGAAAAATCTAAATCTGTAATCGAAAAGAAAACATCAGCCTCCAAGAAAGAATCTACTGTCGGCGATAAAAAGAAGATGAAATCAACATCTGGTTCTAAGCAAAAGTCGAGTTCAAAACGTGGAGGTTTAAGTTCAGGACGAGATAATAAAACATCCTTTTCACATAAAAAATCGAATCAAAAAACAAAAAATTCGGGAAGTGGGAGTAGAGGCCGACGTCGTTAAGACTGCAGCGCTCTTGTCACTAAATCGTTTAAGAAATCTTCCACTAAATTGGTGCTTTTATCATTATTTACATCGGTTAAAGAAGGAAGATGATCTTTGAAGAAGTTTTGTAAATGTGCCACTTCAATAATGGTTGAAGCTAAGGTTTTAGGATATTTATAAGATGGATTTTGTTCAGAAATAATTGATGAAACCAAAGCACAAACATCTTTATATGGTTTGAAGAATTGTTGTTTATTGTCTTCTTCAACCTGCTTAGTTAAATACGTTTTAGCTCCTTCATCTATACAAATTTTATGAAGTAAACTTTCGTTTACATAGTCTGTAGCAATATCGTCTTCAACAGGTATAGATAAAATATTGATTATCTTTTTAAGCTTAATTGCTGGGTCTGAGATATTATTGGTTTGGAATCTAATTTGAAATTCTAACCATCCCCAGTACCAAGTAATTAAATAAATGAGTAACTTGTGTTTATTCTCAAAATACCTATAAACACCAGCCTCGGTTGTCCCTATTTCTTGCGCTAATTTTTTAAAGGTAAATGCTTCAAAACCGGTTTGGTGAATAAGAATGATACTATGCTTGATAATTCTCTTCCCTAAATCTGAGTTTTCTGGATTTTTAAGGTAAAGGGCTTCGTTTATTTCCAAGCGTAATTGCAATTTCATCTCTCGTTTATTAAGTGTTTTGAAACAAAGGAACAAATTTAAGAAAAATATAACAACACTTAAAATTGATAGTTTTACTATCATTTAATGCAACTTTACTATATTTGTATTATAGAAATAAGAAATTGAATGGTGACATTAACGAAAGAATTACAAGATAGTCTTACTCCATCAAAGGCTTTAGAATTTTTGAAAGAGGGCAATACTCGCTTTGTGAATAATTTAAAAGTGAACAGAAATTTGCTTCAACAGGCAAATGAAACTAAAGATGGGCAACATCCATTTGCGGTTGTTTTAAGTTGTATAGATAGTAGAACTTCAGCAGAATTGATATTTGACCTAGGATTAGGAGATATATTTAGTGTTAGGATTGCAGGTAATGTGATTAATGATGACATACTAGGAAGTATGGAATTTGGATGTAAAGTTTCTGGAGCGAAGATTATTGTAGTATTAGGACACACAAAATGTGGAGCGGTTAAAGGTGCTTGTGATCATGTGGAAATGGGTCACTTAACAGATTTACTAAACAAAATAAGACCTGCAGTAGAAGAAGAAACTACGGTGTTGGATAATAGGAATTCGGCTAATGAAAATTTTGTAGAGAAAGTTTCAGAAATTAATGTGAAAAGAACGGTAAAAGCTATTTTAGAACGTAGTTTAATTTTACGACAAATGATCGATAATGGGGAGATTGGAATAGTAGGAGGTATTCATGATATTACTACGGGTAAAGTAGAATTCCTTCCAGAGACTATGATTTCTGTTGTAGATTAAAAAGTGGCAAGGATTAGTTTTAGTAAATAGAAAAGGGGGACTTTAATTAGTCCCCCTTTTTTTATCTGTGTTTGAAAAATTATTTTTTCAAAAGGTTTCCATTTTCATCAAAAACGACCTTAAGATCTTCTTTACCATTTTTAAGTTCCACTTTGTATTTAGTTTTACCACCTTCATCAATTTTGTAGATATCATCGGTTTTAAAACCTGCAAAATCTGATTCTAATTTAGCGGCAACTTTTACGGGTAATTGGTTGTAACTAATTTCCATTTTATGTTTAATTAAATTACCTTCTGAGTTATACCATGAAATATGGTCTTGTTTAGAATCTCCAATTTCGAATTCTACTTTGTAATTGTCGCCATCTCTTTCCCATTCTATATCTTTAGCGCGCGGATGATCTTTTTCGAAGTTGCTCACTATAGCAGAAGGCACTTTACCTTGTTCAATCTTTTGTGCAAATCCGAATGCGCTAAGCAATACAATTGCTAATCCTGTAAATAAAATCTTTGTTTTCATAATCTGCTTGTTTTAATTTGTTTTTGAATACTGATTAAATAAGCAGAGAGCATTCACTACCTTAAAATTAAGGCAAATGCATAGCTATTTCAAATATATTAGGAAAGCTTAATTTTTGAGTAAATTATACGCAGTTTGTGTATTAAATTAGGCGTTGTTCCAAGCTGGTAAAACGCAACGTATACCATCAGGGTCGTTCATTAATGGTGCGCATTTATTACAATGAGTACATCCATTTACATAGTTTTTCCCTAATTCTTTAATATGTTTAGGCATATCGAAGTCTCTCAATAATGGCCTTCCCGATTGAACAAATTCGAACCCATCATTCATCAATTCTTCAAAACTTTCTATAGTTGTAGCGCCTCCAATATAAATTACCGGACAGCTAACCATTTCTTTCAATTTTAAAGCGGCTTTTTTCAAATAAAGCTCATGGTATGGGTAGTCGCGAAACATAGTTTTAGCAACCATTTTCATACCAAGGCGTGTGAAAGGATTCTTTTCGTATGATAATAATCCAGGTAAAATAGAATCGCCATGGAATAATAACATAGGGTTTTGACTACTAGTTCCAGCGCTTGGAATAATTCCATCTATACCATTATCCGATAAAATTTTTGCAGAGGCTAGTCCATCTTCTAAACTGATTCCATTCTTTAAATCATCGTACATGGTTATTTTTCCAAGTATAGGGAATTCAGGTCCCACAGCTTTACGTACGGCATGTAAAACTTCAATAGGGTAGCGCATTCTATTTTCAATAGACCCTCCGTATTCATCTTTACGTTTATTAGTAACTGGACTAATAAATTGGCTTAACAAATAGCCATGACCGAAGTGAATTTCAACGGCATCGAACCCTGATTCTTTCATGATTAAAGCTGTTTTAGCATATGCATCTGCAACTTCTTTCATTAAGGTTTGATCCATACCTTGAATGTAAAAAATTCCTTGCATAGCTCCAATATAGCTTAATTGCGAAGTAGGGCCTACAGGATATTTGCGTTGTAATTTATCGTTTCGACTAAAAGCACCACAATGTGCAATTTGCCCAGATAATTTACAGTCGTATTTATGTACGGTTTCTGCTAATTTTTTGAATTGTGGAATAACTTCTTCTCTAACATACATATAACTGCTCACCATTCGTCCATCCGCTTCTGGCGAACAATAAGCTAAGGTAGTCATACCTGTTCCACCAGCTGCAATTTTTTCATGAAAGGCAATACAGCTATCGCTAATATTAGAATTATTATCTAGCATAGACTCGAAGGTTGCTGCTTTAATAATTCTATTTTTAAGGGTTAGGCTATTAAGTTTAGCGGGTGAAAGTAAACGCTCTAATGCAGGACTTAAGTTTGTAGCCATATGTATAATTTTCGGTAAAGATACAGTTTGAAAATCAAATCCAATTAACCTAAGTATTGTAAAACAAAAACGTCCCAAACTTTGAGTGGGACGTTTCTTAATAGTTTATTTTGTAGGCTTTGGAGCCCATTTGTCGTACGGACTCATATCAAATTTATTCACTTCATCCATAGTTAATCCTAGTGCTTTAGCTACACCTTCGCCATATTCTGGGTCAGCTTTATAGCAATTTCGTATATGCCTAATTTGAATGAATTTTTCGGCAGCACCAATTTGCGCAGCAGTATTTTTGAAAAGTAAATCGGCCTTACCATCTTTTTTAATAATCCTGAATAAATCGCCTGGCTGAGTAAAATAATCTTCATCATCATCTCTATAATTATAGGCATAAGCATCTCCACTAAGCTCTAAAGCTGGTTCTTTGGCGTGTGGTTGCTCTTGCCATTCGCCATAACTATTAGGATTATAATGAAGTGTGTCGCCATAATTTCCATCAACGCGCATAGCGCCATCGCGGTGGAATGCGTGGTAAGGGCAGCGAGGTTTATTAACGGGAATTTGGAAATGATTAACACCTAAACGATAGCGTTGAGCATCTCCATATGAGAATAAACGTCCTTGAAGCATTTTATCAGGAGAGAAGCCAATTCCTGGAACTATATTCGTTGGATTGAAAGCGGCTTGTTCTACATCTTGGAAATAATTATCTGGATTTCGGTTTAATTCAAATTCTCCGACTGGAATAAGCGGAAAGTCTTTCTTAGACCAAACTTTTGTTAAATCGAATGGATGGAAGCGATAAGTTTTAGCTTCTTCTTCGGTCATAATTTGTACAAATAATTTCCATTTTGGGAAGTCTTTACGTTCAATAGCATCGAACAAATCGCGTTGTGAAGATTCACGATCTTTACCCACAATAATAGCAGCTTCTTCATCGCTAAGATTCTCAATTCCTTGTTGCGATACGAAATGGAATTTAACCCAATGACGGACATTATCTTTATTAATAAAAGAGTAGGTATGACTACCGAATCCGTGCATATGTCTGTATCCTTTAGGGATACCTCTATCGCTCATAACGATGGTAATTTGGTGTAATGCTTCGGGCAATAAAGTCCAGAAGTCCCAGTTATTATTTGGGCTTCTAAGATTTGTTTTAGGATCTCGTTTAACGGCATGATTAAGATCTGGGAATTTCATAGGGTCTCTGAAGAAGAATACAGGAGTATTGTTTCCAACTAAATCCCAAATACCATCATCGGTATAAAATTTAAGAGCGAAACCACGGATATCTCTTTCAGCATCGGCAGCACCACGTTCTCCAGCAACGGTTGAGAAGCGGGCGAACATTTCTGTTTTTTTACCGATTTGGGAAAAGATACTGGCTTTAGTGTATTTAGTAATATCGTGGGTAACAGTAAAAGTTCCAAATGCACCAGACCCTTTGGCGTGCATACGTCTTTCAGGGATTACTTCACGGTCGAAATTAGCCATTTTTTCCAAGAACCAGTAATCTTGCATAAGTAGTGGACCTCGAGGACCAGCAGTTTGCACATTTTGGTTGTCGGGGACAGGGGCGCCGGTTTGACGAGTTAATTTTGGCTTATTTTCCATATTGTTATGTTTTGAATTCAACAAGTTAAAGCCAACCCCTGCAAAAAAAAGATAAAGATCTTTGAAGGATTGGCAAATGGCAATTTACAGAATTATAATGGATTATGCAAGTGATAATAAAAAAGAAAACCTACTTTAAAAAAGTAGGTTTAATTATAAGGAAATGATTTTAGTATATATATTAATGGAAAAGTTTTTTAGCCACTTTCCCAACAGTTAATCCTTGAACTAAAATGGAGAATATAACAACAAAATAGGTTAGCTCAAGTAAAATTTCACGGTAATGATTATTAGATACCATTAAAACGAGAGCAATAGAAACGCCCCCGCGTAATCCACCCCAAACCATTAAAGTTAAAGAACCTTTTGTGAATTTGCTTTTATGTGGAAGTAGAGCTGATGGAATAACTATAGATAGAGTTCGAGCTAATAAAACAACCACTATAGCTATTAAAGAAAGTATCCAATAACTCTTAATATCTTCAATCATTAATAATTCGAAACCGATAAATAAGAAAAGTACCGAGTTTAAAATTTCGTCTATTAGTTCCCAGAATTTAGAGAGGTATTCTTGGGTAGTTTTAGACATGGCCACTTTTTTCCCGAAGTTACCAATAATTAAACCTGCCGCCACCATAGTAAGCGGAGATGAGAAATGTAGAGAATGAGCAATTAAATATCCTCCCATAACTACAGAAAGGGTAATTAAAACGGATAGAACATAATCGTCTATTTGTTTCATAGCTGCCGATGCGCTGAAACCAAGTAACCCACCTAATAAAAATCCACCTCCAGCTTCTTTTAAAAGTAGGAAAGAAATATTTTCCATAGAAACGCTCATTCCTGGAGTTTGGCATAATTGAAGCAAAACGGCAAATAGTACTACGGCTACACCGTCGTTAAACAAAGCCTCACCGGCGATTTTAGTTTCGACCGATTTAGGAACATTTGCACTTTTAAGAATTCCTAGAACGGCAATTGGGTCGGTAGGAGAAATTAAAGATCCAAATAATAAACAGTACATTAAAGGTAGATCAATGCTCATCCACTGACTTATGTAATAAATTAAGAATCCGACTATGAAAGTGGACATAATTACGCTGACGGTTGAGAACATCAGAACTGGAATTCTTTGTTCTTTTAAGTCGGCAAATTTTACGTGGATAGCTCCTGCAAATAATAAGAAATTAAGCATAGCTCCCATTAAAAGTTCGGTGAAGTCGAGTCCATTTAAAAAGCCATAAAATTCGTCTGTAAAATTTGGAAATAGGTAATTTCCCCCAAAGCGTATTACTACCGAAGCAATAATAGCCATAAGCATAATACCTATAGACGAAGGCAATTTTAGAAAACGGTGGTTTGCATATGAAAAGAGCGATGCTAGCACTATTAACACAGAAAAAGAGTAGTACAGTTCCATAATTCTTAATTCAAAAGCTTTGAGTTAAATCTTCGGGAGAATTTGATAAATTGCGGGGTTAAAAATACAAAACCGCCAGTTTTTAAATGAAAAAAAATCATAAAAATTTGAGGATAAGCAAAAAAAGAATGCTTATATACATCCTTAAATTATTAAAGAGTTTTTCTAGCATTAAGGTTTTCGTAAGTAGCTTGTAAGGCACTTTCGTCATCTGTAATGATGAGTAATTTATCTTTATCCTGCAGTATAGTTTTACCAGTTGGGACTATATATTTTTCTTTTCGTTTAACTAAAACAGCCAGAGTATTATCTGGGAGAGATAGATCCATTAATTTATTGCCTTTTTGAAGCATAAAGTCGCTAATTTCAATTTCAGCTGTAATGGATTTAATTTCATCAGAGAATTCAATATCGAAATCCCGAAGTTTATGTGTGTTTTCGCGAGGTTTTTCAGCCAGTCCTAACCACTTAGCCATAATGGGAAGTGAGGTCCCTTGTACCAAAAGTGAAACTAGGGTACAAAGGAAAACGATATTGAAAATAAGTCGTGCATGAGGAATATCGTTTGCAAGTGTTAAAATTGCGAAAATGATTGGGACAGCCCCTCTTAAACCCACCCAAGAGATGTAAGTTTTATCTCTAAGTTCCATTTTTCTAAATGGTAATAGAGTAAGGAAGACAGTAAGTGGTCGAGTAATAAAAATCATAGCAAAGCTAATGATAAGGCCAGGAACTAGAATTGGAATAAGTTCTCTAGGGTTTACGAGTAATCCAAGGGTTAAGAACATAAGTAACTGACTTAACCAAGCTAGTCCATCAAAGAAATTAAGAGCCGATCTTTTATGAACGAATTTAGAGTTACCAATTACTAATCCTGCCACATAAACAGCTAAATAACTATTACCTTGCAGGAAATAAGTGATAGAGAAAGTGAAAATACAAAGGGTAAAAACGAGAATAGGGTATAAACCGTCGTTTCCAATTCTAATTTTATTAATAATCCAGACAGATAGTTTTCCTAGCCCTAATCCCATAATAACCCCAAGGGCTAATTGAACAAAGAGTTTAATGGCAACATTAAAATAATCTGGTTCTGATGCACTTTGAATAAGTTCAATAAGGGTAATAACTAGAATATATGCCATAGGGTCGTTACTACCGCTTTCAAGTTCTAGCATAGGTCTAAGGTTATTTTTAAGGTTTAGACCTTTAGAGCGGAGTATAGAGAAAACGGAGGCAGAGTCGGTAGACGACATGGTAGAGGCCAGCAAGAGGGAGGTTAATAGCCCAATACCAGCCGATGCCATGGTTTGGCCCAGCACCCACCAAACGACAAATCCTGTTAATACAGCTGTAAGTAATACTCCAATAGTTGCTAAGATTAAACCCTGAGCAAAAATGGGTTTAATTTCATTGATTTTAGTATCCATACCACCTGAAAATAGGATGATACACAATGATACTGTACCTATTGTTTGTGCAACTTGAATGTTTTCAAAATGTATACCTAAACCATCACTGCCACAAATCATTCCTACCGACAAAAACAATAACAAGGCAGGAACCCCAAATCTCGAACTAGCCTTTCCCGCTAAGATACTTAGAAAAAAAAGAACTGCTAGAACAAGTAAAATCGCTTCAACTTGAATCTGCATAAATTATCCAATTTCCCCCAAAAATACTAATTGTTTTTGGAACTTGGATATGAAAATAGGTAGGAGATAATACTTGTGTTGTGTTTTTATCTTATTCGGTCTGTAATTTCCACCTCATTAAGATTCTTTTTTGAAGCTATTATGGAAGAGTCCCACCGTGTAATCTGGGGGATAATCAGTGGGATTCCCCATAATATTTTATGTACCTGTGCTTAAACTTTTTAACAATTTGGATTATCTATGCTACAAGTACTTCCTTCGTTAACGTTAATACTTGTAATTGTATTGTTTTCGCTTGCCCATTCTGCATAAATTTGTTCTAATGCAGCTTTAAAATTTGGATAACCTTGCGCTCCTGATAATGCGTATTTTTGCATATAAACAAAGAATGGTACGCCTGTTATTCCTAATTTCTGTGCTTCTTGCATATCGGCTAACACTTCATTCTTATATATTCCAGTAGTTAAAGCTTCCATTGATATTTCGCTACTAATCCCAACTTTAGTCGCAAGTGCCGATAATACATGTATATCGTCTATGTTTAAACTTTGTGTAAAGTAGGCATCGAATAAATAGTTCTTTAACTCGGCAACTTTGCCATATTTTTTAGCTAAATGTAAAATCTCGTGCGCTTTTTGGGTATTAACCACTTTAGCAGTATCAAAGTTAAATGTTAAGCCTTCTTGTTGAGCCATTTGAACTACGTTTTGAGTCATAGTTTTTATTTGCTCTACGCTAGCTCCTTTTTTCTTCGCTAAATCTTCATAGACGGTAGTTTCTAAGTTAGTTATAGTTTCTGGAGCTAATTGGAAACTTTTATATATAACTTCAATATTTGCTTGGTGGATAAATTCTTTAAGGGCTTTTTCGAATTGGACTTTGCCAATATAACAGAAGGGACATACTATGTCGCTCCATATTTCAATGGTCATTTTGTTTTGTGTCATAAGGCAAAGTTACAGATTCGAAATGGCCGATTATTTTTTTAAGAGTAAATTAAGATTTGCTTAAGTCTAATAACATTTCATGCTGAGTATGTACATTTTCTAAACCTCTTTTCTTTAAAAAGTTTACAAAATTCATAGCTTTTTCATCAATATTCACTACACGCATTTTTTCTGGATAATGACGGTGTAAATGATTTAAAAGAGTAGATGCAATGCCTTGATTTCTATAACTTGGATTTACTGCAAAACTCTGAATACGTTTGTAAATTGGATTATAAATTAAGTATCCAACTAATTCTTCATTCAAATAAGCACCATAAGCTATTAGCTGATCTTTAATATTATCGATAACAAAAGTTTTGTTTTGCCACGATGGATTTATATCCCAAAATGCTGTTAGCTTGTCCCAATCGAAAGTTTCAAGTGGTTTAATGCTTATATTTGTATTATTAATGTTTGAAGCATTTAATGTTCCTTCGCAGAAAATTAAATTTCTGTCGGTATTAAAGCCAACGTTTTGGTACGACTTAATAGCTTGAATGTTTTGCTGTAGTACTTCCAGTATTAGAAAGTCAACCTTACTCGACTTTAAAGTAGGCAAGATGTATTGGTACATACGCTTTGTGAGTGCTTTTCCGCGCATACTTGGAATTACCCCAGTACCTCCATTATAAACGTAATATTTGCCGTTAATTTGATGATGATAATGTACTATAATGCCCACTAATTTTTCATCTTCAAAAGCTCCGACCGAAAAATGAAGAGCAATATTTTCTCCTTTCATTTTTAGAAGAAACTGCTCTAAAGTGAGGCTAAGTGGAACATAATAATCGGAAAAAGACTCATTAAAAGTATTAACGATTAATTGAGGATCGATATTCTCAAGCGTTCTGAATTCCATATCTTTCTAAAACGATTTCGCAGTGATGTAAATTGTGTCCGATTAAGATAAATCCTATTTCTTTAGCTGAAAGTTGGAAGTCGCCCACTTGACCTTTAAAATTTAAGGCATTTTCAGAAAGGCGTTTAAACAACATAATGGTGGTGTCTCTCACCAATTCATATTCTTCTAAGAGTTGAGCAATAGATAAATGAGCAATATTTGCATTGGATACATAAGCATTTTCGTCGAAACGTGCTACTGAGGTATTATCTAATTTAGAAAAACGAAAAGCTCTGTATGCCATTAGTCTTTCGGAGTCAACTAAGTGCGATAAAACTTCTTTGATAGTCCATTTTCCTTCAGCGTATGCGTAATTTTCTTTATCAGAGGGGATATTTGAAAAAATAGTATGAGTAAATTCTTTACTTCTATTTAATTCAGATATAATGTTTTCAGATTTTAATTTACGTAAAAAGTTATGGTAATAATCTGGAGTAGATTCGAAATATTGAGTAGAAATCATGATATATAATTTTGATGTGAAATTATTTTCGGGATGTTGGAGTACCTATTTTTTTCGACAAATAGAGAGAAAATCAATGTTTCATATACGAAAGGTACGATATTTAGGAGTTTGAAGTGCAAAAAAAAACTCAAACAAAAAATGTTTGAGCTTTTGAGAAACATGGTAGGTGTATGTTACTTACAGTGTTCGTTGGAAAGGTTTTTAACTTCAAGACCGTATTGAGTCGTGAATCCTTTCTTCAGAGCAATTTGTAATTGTTCGCATGCTCCAGAGATATTACCTTCTTTTAAGAAAATATGGGCTTTATTTCTGTAAGCATAAGAGTTAGTTGGATCTAAATTAATGGAGATTTCTATATCTTTTTTAGCCCCTTCAATATCGCCTAATTGCAATTTGCTATAGCTTCTATTACTGTATGCATAGGCATCTTTAGGATCTATTTGAATGGTTTTGTCGAAGTATTCAATAGCTTTATCGTGTTGATTTAAGTATTGATATTGGAATCCAATATTTAAATAAGAATAATGTTTAGTAGGGTCCATTTCAACTACCTTGAATAGGTATTTTATAGCTTCTTCATGTTTCCCTAATTCGCCTAATGATGCTGCTAAATTGTTTATTACCTCGACATCGGTTGAGTCGTATGTATAACAAGCGTAATAGTCGTTATAAGCCCCTTCACTATCATTAATTAAACCCTTAGCTCCTCCTCTAGCTTTAAGTACCAAGAAGATTAAAGAATCGTTTTGAATTAATTCATATGCTGAATTTAAATCATTAATGGCTTCTTTCGGTCTTGAATCGTTCAAGTTTAAGTAGCCTCTTTTAAAATAAAAATATCCATTTTTAGGCATCCAAGCTATAGCTTCGTTATAGTTTTGGCGTAATGAATTATAGTCTTCTAAATTTAAAAAGATGGCTTCTAGGGCATAGTAACCTAAAAAGAATTGTCGATCTTTATTAATTTCTTTTTTAATTGTATTTATTCCTTTCTCTACTTTTCCAGAATTATATAATTCAAGAGCTTTGATTACATTTTTTCTTTGTTGTGGATTTTGAGCACTGGTGTAAAGGCTAAATAATGACAGAAATAGGAATAAGAAAATGCGCATATTAGTTAAGTTTGTATAAATTTATAAAAAAGGTATTAATAAAATAAATTATGGCAATTTGAATTGATTAAATTATTTACCTCGTCGCCATACTCGTCCTCGTATTTTTTATTTTTTTTAGCTGCTTGAGCCAAACTGGTTAATATTCCAATATGGGTTGAGTCTAATTGGAAAGCTTTGAAAAGGTCATCATAGGCTCCTGGCGCATCATGCAGTTTTAATTTAGTAGAACCTAATGAATAAAGTATTTTTGAAGTAAAATTTTGACTATTATTTAATTTTAATGCTGCGTTAAAATCTTGCAATGCGTCTCTGTAATTCTTTATTGTATAATAAGTGCGCCCCCGTAAATAATATAAATGCCAATTATTGGGATTAAATGCTATACCTTTTGTTAAGGTTTGAATTTGTATATCAGTTTTCTCAAGGTATAAATAAATGGTGCTTAAAGCAATATAACCCTTAAAGTTATGCGGGTTTTTCTTAATCTCTTTTTCTATAGCTTTAATATATTTTACATTTCTACTGTCCTCCCATTTCTGCATTATATTGTCTATAATTTCATTTTGGGCGAATGAGAATAAACTAATAAAGATTAGTAGGAAGGTAATGTAATATTTCATTCTTAGGAATTAGTATCCTAAAATTATAATAATTTGCGAATCTATTTGAAGGTATGATGTTAAATTTTGATAAATGTTTAATAGTATATAGGCTTTGGGTACATATAATTATTTTATAAGTTGAATCCCTTTTTTTCAATACATACAAATTACATTCATCATAGAAAATGTAAAGATTCAGGTTGTTGGATTTAAAAAAAGAATATGTAATAAATTAGAGTAAATTAAATATCAAAAGGGTTGGTTAATTATCTAAATTAAGTAAGGTTACTTTCTAACAATTTTTTCATTGCTTCATTCATAGTTATAAAGCCTTTTTCGGTTTTAGATAAATCTAAAAAGGGTACTAATATTCCAAAGAAATTTTCAGATTGAGTAAGACGTATTTGGTTTTCATTTATAGTTTCAATTTCAAATTTGTGTGTGCCATCGAACAAACCAGGTATTCCTAATGTACCTCTCCAATGGAAAGAAGTATTCTTTTCTACTTTTTTTACAACAGGTTTAAATTTCATTGCAGCACCCTCTGGAGGATGTATGCTAACTTCTAGTTTCTCACCTGGTTTTGCATTACCTGAAATGGATGTTATAAATGGATTCCATTTCGTATATGCATCAAAGTTCATTAATAAGTTCCAAGCTTTTGCTGCAGATGTGTTGATTGTAATTTCGGCGTGTATTGACTTTTTCATATGCTAAAAATTTGATGAGACAAAGGTCTAGCATTTCAAAATCATTTCTCTTGATATAAATCAAGAAATCATTTTAGAGACTTATTTCGTATACGACTCAATGTTTCGGGAGTCATACCCAGCATAGAAGCTATATATTGCAAAGGAACTTGATTAAAGAGTTCTTTATTTTGCTGAAAGAATATTTCGTAACGTTCTTCGGCGCTTAAAGCCAGATGCGAGAATACTCTATTTTCAATTATGGTAAAACATTTTAAAATAAAGCGTTTTTCTATTTCGGTCCAAAGTGGTATTTGAGCATGCAATGCAAAATATGAATCTTTGCCAATGGCATATAATTCACAATCTGTAAGCGCTTGCATATTCCATTTAGTAGCTTCGTTAAAATAGAAAGAAGATAGGTCTGTAAGGAAATATCCTGGTCCAGATATCCACTGAGTTACCTCTTTTTTTTCGGTTTCTAAAAATATCCGAATATATCCTGATCTTATAAAATAAAGCTTTTGTATGCTACGATTGGCATGTTGTAAATATGAGTCTTTCTCTAACTTTTCAGGTTTAAAATAAGAAGAAATGGTTTGTATATCTTCCTGTTTAGTTAGGTCGAAAAATTGTTGTATAGAAACTTGTAAATCGGTCATTTTATTTGCAAATACTAAAACCAAGTGCGGCCGCTGAAATACCCAAAACTAAACTTAATACGCTATAAACTAAAGCAAGTGTGAGCTGGCCATCTCTTATGAGTTGTATGTTTTCTTGAGAGAAAGTAGAAAAGGTTGTAAATCCACCACAGAATCCAGTTACTAATAATAACTTCCAATTGGAATTGTCTAACCCATTTTTAGATAATAATCCGATGAATATACCAATTAATAAACTTCCTAAAATATTAATTGAAAAGGTTGCAATGGGGAAGTTAGAAATTAATATTTTTGGGGTATACGACTGAATGATATAACGCAAAACGCTACCTAAACCACCACCCAGAAATACATATAAAATTGCCTTTAGCATAGGTGTAAAGGTATGTAATATGTCGGATTTATAAGTTGTTTTCAGCTTTGAATTTTTCGTCGAGTAGGTCGTGTACCGACTTATCTCTTAGCATACTTTTCACTACAAATGGACAAGTTGGATAAATGCGCGTGTTTTTAGATCGAGAAAAATTCATTAATGCATCGTATAATGGTTTGCCTAATTTTTTGTCTCTAAAGTCGTTATATACTAAGGTCCCATTGGTTAAAAGATTACCGTTTGGAAGCCATTCATACAAAATATAACCCGCCTCTTCATTATCGTAATAAACCGTGAATCGACCTTTAGAATTTTCTTCTGCATGTTCTAATTTAATATCTGCCATAATCGTAAGCTTTGTTTTAAAGGTAATATAAAAGTTTAGATTTCCATAATATAGTTTATGTAAGTAATCCTTTATTTTTCTGTAAATTCTATTGAATTACGCACTAAAATCGCTGCTATAAGTATATCAATCCTTATTCAATAAATTCTATTTTTTCAGTTTGCAACGTTATAATTCGAAGAATGTCAAACATTTGCGTTTAGTAAACTAAATATTGTGATATTGTTAGCATTATGAAATGTTAATATTGTGTTCAATTCAGTTCTAAGTACGAAATTTGACCTATGTTTAAGATTGAACCTACACGTGTATTTGATTTATTAGCGCATCAGCTAAAGAATACGCCTAACATAAATATATTTTCTTATCGTTCTGGAGAAGAATGGATAGGAGTTACTACTCAAGAATTTATAGATAAAGTAAACGCAGTATCTAAATCTCTTCTAGCATATGGAGTAAAACATGGTGATAGAGTAGGCTTAATAAGTGAGAATAGATTAGAGTGGAATATTTTAGATTTTGCCATACAACAGGTGGGAGCTGTTGTGGTAGCAATATATCCTAATATTTCGGATAGTGATTATGAATTTATATTAAACGATGCAGAAGTTTCTCTATGTTTTGTAAGTAATCGAAGACTATACGAAAGATTACAAGTTGTAAAACAAAAAGTTCCTGTATTAAAAGATATATATACTTTTGAAAAGTACGATATTATTCCTCATTTAAATAGTTTTATAATTAAAGGGATTACGAGTAGTAATGAGGAATTAGCGCAGCGTAAAGCAGCTGTAGATATGCAAGATTTAGCGACATTGATATATACATCTGGTACCACAGGAACTCCTAAGGGAGTAATGCTTACGCATGAGAATTTAATGGCCGATGTTATTAGTTCTGAATTATCTTTTCCAGTAGTAGCATACGATAAAGCGTTAACTTTTTTACCAGCATGTCATGCATACGAGCGAGTTTTTCAGTATGTGTATATTAAAATGGGTTTACCTATATACTATGCGCGCTCTTTAGATACCATAGGGGATGATATTGCTTCTGTTAAACCTCAGATTTTTTCGGCTGTACCTCGTGTGCTTGAAAAGGTTTATGAAAAAATTATGTCGAAGGGAGAGAGTTTAAAGGGTATTAAACGTAAGCTTTTCTTTTGGTCGATTAAAATAGGCGAGCAGTATGATTTAGATGAATCGAATTTCAGCTTTTTTTATAAAATTAAATTAGCGATTGCACGTAAATTAGTTTTCTCTAAATGGCAAGAAGCTTTAGGTGGAGAGATTAAAGGTATAGCCTCGGGTAGTGCTACTTTGCCTACGCGTTTATTAAAACTTTATTTAGCGGCTGGTATTAAAATTTATGAGGGTTATGGATTAACGGAGGCCGGCCCATGTTTAGCGGTGAACGACCATAAACGTGGAATGAAAATAGGAACGGTTGGATTACCCTTAATTGGGATAGACATCAAATTAGCACCTGATGGAGAGATATTAGCGCGTGGAAGAAATATCATGAAAGGTTATTATAAAAATCCAGAAGCTACTGCTGAAGTTATTAAAGATGGTTGGTTGTATACAGGAGATATAGGTGAATGGGTTGATGGTAAATTCTTGAAAATTATAGACCGTAAAAAAGAGATGTTTAAGACTTCTGGAGGAAAATATGTAGTGCCACAACAGATTGAATCTAAAATGTCGGAATCGAGTTTTATACATCAAATAATGGTGGTTGGAGAGGGACAAAAATTCCCATCGGCACTTATAGTGCCTGCCTTTGATAAGTTTAGAGAATGGTTGAAATCGCTTGGTGTTAGCGAAAATTTAAGTAACGAAGACATAATTAAACACGAGTCAGTAAAGAAGAAAATGGATGCTGAAGTAGAGCAAATCAATACTAATTTTGGGAATTGGGAACGTATTAAACGTATAGCATTAATTCCTAAAGAATTTAGTATTGAAGGAGGAGAATTAACTCCTACGCTCAAAAATAAACGTAAAGTAATCGAGAAGAATTACAAGGAATTAATTTCGAAAATTTACAAGCAATAATTAAGCTCCAGCTGCTGCTAAGATTACTTGTGTATAGTAATTTATAGCATGTAGTAAGGTTAAATTAAATAGAGCCGGATCTACATTTGAAGGTAAATTTTCAATTAGTTCAATTTTGTAATTGAAATTGAATTTTTTCCATTCAAATTTCGATTTTATAATGGCAATTTGTGTGTTTTCCTCGTTTAGGAGGGTATAGTTATACCCTAATTCCCAGGTATTATGTTTGAGTAAGAATTTATGTTCTTGTCCACCTTTATAGACTTTAATGGCTATGCCCTTCCATACCATTTTGAAGCTTATTAGTACTTCTTCATCTTTCTTTAATTCTATACTTGCGTCGAAAAAACCTTTTGGTATAAGGTCGTATGAGTCTTTATTATTAAGTATGATTTTAGCTTTAAAAGAGAACCAGTTTAAATATTGCAGTTCACCTAATTCTTTATCATTTAACGAGAGTTTGATATTTCGAGAATTATTAGAATAAGCGTGGTAAATGTTCATGATAATTTATTTTTTAAGTCGAGTCCAATAACTATTTCTACCAAAAAGCGATATACCCACATAACCTCTCATTTTAAGGTCACCATTCGACTGTAAAGTCATTTTTCCACTATAGGTATTTCCACTGTCAGGATCATATAATTTACCTTCTCCGTAAACACCATCACCAAGGTAAACGAAGTTGGTTAAAATCACCATTCCTAATACTTTATTATTTCGTTTAGATTTATCTGGATTGTTTTCATCAAGCGCATCTGGTTCATCAATCCAAATTAGTTTTCCGAAGTATTTGTCGCCAGATTTATAGATCTGTACATGTCCATTTTTTTCTTCTGTTTCGTAGGTGCCTATTATTTTATCGGCTTCAGAAGTTTGTGCAAGTAGATTTAAAGAAGTTAATGTTAAGAATAGTGCTATTATATTTTTCATGTGATTTTAGTAGTTATGTAAATATAATAATTTCAATTTGTAAATACTATTTTATTTCAAATCATCCTAAATAAAAAGGACTAACAGTATAACTGTTAGTCCTACAATTTTGTTTAGTTTTAGACTACTTAGAGTCTTTCTTAATTGCAAATACTCCGCCAGCAATAAGTAGAAGTCCGGCTCCCAAAAACATTATGCCTTTGGTTTGCCCTTTTTCGTTATCGGCATCAATTTTAATTCCTAAAAAATTGATTTGGTTGGTATTGTCGACTAATTTGTTTAGTCCAATATAACCTGTATAGAGCCCTAGCACTATAAAGACTATACCTACAATTTTCATAATTTTCATAAGAGCTGTTTTTTTGGTTGCTTATGGAATTTATGAAATTTAAATCTTATATGCTAATTATTTAAGCTTTTTTACTTTTTTAAATCCTCTGTTTTTTCAAAAATATAGTCGAAACTCAATAGCATATCATCGGCTGAGATTATGGCTTTAAGTTTTTCTCCATCTTTAAAGTAGACAATTACTTCAGGGAAGGAATTTTCTTTATTCTCACATTTAAATCTTCCATTTTCTATTTCTGTAACTTTGAATGGAACAGGACCATCTTCTCCATATATATCAGCTATTAACTCCCATTCATTATTCTTTTTTACTAAGCTCAATTCTTCTTTCCAAATTGTATCTTTTTCAGCTAATGTAAATCCAATACTTCTATATTCTGAATCACTGATCTTCGTCCAACTCTCATAAGTTGTACGCCCAGCTTCTTCATTGGTTCTAATCCAATCGCCTAACAACCAGTCGAAATTTTTGTTATTAGAACATGAAGTTAAACTTAAGAGTATTAAAAGGGGGAAAGCGTATTTTATTGAGTTCATTTAGTTATTATTTAAAGTCCAAATTAAACTTTTTTCTTTACACGCTTGAAAAATGGTATTATGTTTTTCTTTGGGTTCATCGCTATAGACCCAAGTAAATGAAGAGCTTGGTATATTATTCAGTTTTTGCTCGAGTAAACGAGTGTTTTTCTGAATATCTTTTGTGCTTGAACCTGCGAACCATAACTTTTCCCCCTTATAATTTAATTTAGAAATTTTATTTAAACTTTCTTTCACTAAAAAACTCTTATTCCACCAAAGAGAAGGGTCGTAGGCTATATAATTTTTGAATATTTCAGGATGGGTAAAAAAGGTTTCTATAATAAATAAGCCGGCTAAAGATTCTCCCATTATGGTACGTTCGTTGTTTGCTCTGTAATGTTTTTGTATGAAGTAAATCAGTTCTTCTTGTAAAAATAATCGGAATTGTTCAGAGCCTCCATAGTGAGGTATCAATTTTTTATCTTTCGAAGAAGTAGTCACTCCGGTAAAATCTCTACGCCGGTTTGTATTTTCAATTCCAACCAAAATTACTGGAGGGATTTTATTTTCGTCAATTAGCTTTTGTATAGTTTCTTGTACATGCGGAAAATCTTCTTTAATACCTCCATCTAGTAAATAAACAACGGGATATTTTTCTTCATTCAGAAGGTAATCTTTTGGAGTCCATATATTTATTTTTCGTAATTCTTTTACGAATACTGATTCAATAATTAGTGTATCTAACTTTTGACTATAGCATATAAATTGTGAGCAGAAAAAACTAATAAGGAGAAGGTATTTGTACATAAGTATTAATTTACTGTTTGATAAATTTAGTAAATTTTCCTTCTGTTTTTATAAAATAAATACCTGTTTTTAGGTTGCTTACATCAATTTGTCCAGAACTGTATGCATTTTGATAAATTTTTCCATCTGTTCCAATAATTTGGTAGAAAAATCCATTTGTTACATCTATTTTTAAATATTGTGTAGTGGGATTAGGATATATTCGCAAGGTTTGAATTTGAGTTTCTGGATAGTTTAAAAGGGCTTCTTCGTTAAATCCTACACGAATATAATCGTTAAGCTTAGCTGCGGTATAATCTATACTCCAATTGCTTTTAGTTTGATTTTTAGCTGCATTTATAAAGTCTTCTACACTGCTAGCCCCCCCAATTAAAGTCATATAACTTTGGATATTTCTATTAGGGTCAAGAAAATTTATAATACCATTGTTAGAACCTAGTTCTGAATTATTATTGATCCAATCTGTATAACTGCCAGTATTGAACCAGTTTGGATTGGAAATAATATTATAATATGAATTGCCTGAAAAAGATCTATTGCGATTGCTTCCATTATTGTTTATGCAATAAGCTTGAAGGGTGTGTAATTGTATTTTATTAGAATCTATGCTACTGTTGCCTAATCTGTTAGTTCCAATAAAAACTGCCGAGGCATAACTTGGTCCGCTATTTAAATTATTTGTCCAATTGTAAATGATGTTTTTAGAGAGTTTTATATTTTCAAAATAATTTAGTCCGAATCCAATATTATAATCGCTAATTTCTGTAAAATGTGCAAGTATATTATGATGTATATACGAATTTCTAACTCTTTCAAGACTGATTCCATTTCCGGGGTCGTAAGAATCGACTCTCGAGCCTAGAACTACATTATAGCTTACTTCAGATTCAGCGGCTTCTGTTGGCCAATTTATTTGGGATGGGTCGAAGCTTCCGATGAGAATATTTCTTGGGTTTTCGATTAGTAGATTGTTAAAGATTTTGCCTCCACAGCGTGCACCAATGCCCACAGCAGAAGCTCTTGAAACTATATTTTCGCTAAAATCTAAAAAACCGCATGAAGGGTGAAAATATGTATTATGACTAAATCCATTGGCCCCAGCTCCGTCCCAACCATTATGGTCAATAAGGTTCTGAAAAAAATATATGCTGTCGATATTATACATATAAACACCACTGGCATTACCACCTACTAGGTATGAATTGATGAGGATATTTCTCCTAGCAATGAAGTTTTTATGAGTATACGAAGTTGTGGAATTATAGTCTTGAACAACAATATTTGAAGCATAATTTTCGAAGTAACAATTCTCAACTAAGAAATACGAAAAGGGAGCATTTAGTATATTAATGGCAATAGGTTCATCGGTGGGACTTCTCAGGCTTGCATTTCCGTGTAACCCAACTATAGCAATATTATTTGCGTTGCCAGAAAAGTTAAAGAGGTTGGTGCTAGCGCTTAATAGAGTGGGTCTATTGCCACTATTTCCATAGCTTGAGATTAGTATGGGTTCTGATTTGGAACGGCCATTTAGGTTGAGAAGTGGGATATTAGGCGCGTTGAAGATATCGTCGTCTTTCAATAAAACCCAATCGGCATAGCCATTACGGATCTGACTAAAAGCGGCGCTTAGGGTTTGGTAAGGCAGAATGGTAGATTGGGGTTGAAAGGGATTGCCGTTAATTTCGGGGTCGTTGTATGCGTAGAATTGAGCTGTGGCATCGTTGCCTAGCGAAGCACTAACGTATACAATTCGAGAATCGGAACTAGGTTCGAAGATGGTCCAACCATTTGCGTCTAAATTTTGCGCGAATAGAGTGGTGGATATGAAGAAAAGAAGGATTGATAATAGCTTTTTCATAGAACATACTAAGTTCGTTAATTATTTAAGTATGTGCTATGTTAGTTTTGTAAAATGTGATAAAAAAAATAACAAAATATTTGAGTAAATATTTATAATAAAATTAGTTATAATGTTTTATTGTGATATAAATTTCTCCATAATCCAGTCGGTTTGTTTGTCTTCTCCTAAAACAAATAGATGTTCTCCGCATTTTATAAATCCCATTTTAGTATAGAACTGAATAGCATCTAAATTTTTCTCCCAAACTCCTAACCAAATTTTTGATTTGCTCATTTCTTGTCCAATCTGCTCTGCCAATTTCATGAGCTCTTTGCCTATGCCTTTACCTTTAAATTCTTTTAGTATATAAATTCTTTCTATTTCTATATACTCATCTCCTCTATTTTCTGTTTGTGCCGAATATATGTTTAATTTAAGATAGGCAATGGGTTTAGAGTTATGGTAAACCAGGTAAAATTGAGAATTAAGATTTTCTATTTCTTTTGTAAGTTGATTTAATCCAAGATTGTTATTTAAATAAGTATTTAAATCGGATTCTGAATTGTATTCAGCAAAGGTTTCTATAAAGCTTTTGCGTGCGACTTGTTGTAAGTCGTGCACTTTGGCTTTATCTATCTTAATTATTTTAACCTCTTGCATAGGTATAAAAATAAAAAAAAGTCTTACAGAGTAAGATTTTTAAGTTTTATTGTTCTACGAAATTTTTTCCGTCCCATTTATAAGTTTTAATGCTATTGAGCACTTCTCCATCTTCTCCAGTTTCAGGGAATCGAATGGTTT
>DATCKI010000172.1:0-2102 GCA_036562365.1 Bacteroidia bacterium
ATAAATGGTAGAGGTAAAAAAGATTCAAATATTGATAATTACAACTATCAAAAAAACCAAGGAGCTTGGGGTTCCGATTTATGGAATTTACCTAGATAATAATTTCAAAACACTTGAATAATTCGTACCTTTGCATCAAAATTTGATGCGATCATGATGAAGAGTAAAGCGGCTAAAATCAAGAATTTCGATCCGAATAATTTAGCCACAGAAGATTCAAATATATTTGGTTTACCTTTTAATGCCCAAGAAGCTGATACTGTTTTAATTCCAGTTCCATGGGAAGTTACTGTTTCTTATGGTGCAGGCACCGCAAAAGGTCCGCAGGTAATAATGGAAGCATCTAAACAGGTAGACTTATTCCACCTTGCCATTAAAGATGCTTGGAAACGTGGTATATACATGGATGATATACCAAAAGACATCTATAAAACCTCTAAAAAATATAGAAAGAAAGCAGAAGCTATAATTGATGCATTGGCAGAAGGCCCTTTAAACGAGGAAATGCAACAACTTCAAGAGGAAATCAATATTCAAAGTCAAACGCTTAATGCATATGTAAAAGCAAAAGCTGAAACTTATTTAAAAGCTAACAAAAACGTTGGTTTAGTTGGTGGAGACCACAGTACTCCTCTTGGTTTCATTAAAGCAGTAGCAGAAAAACATAAAAAAATTAGTGTACTTCAAATTGATGCTCATGCTGATTTACGTAAAGCCTACGAAGGCTTCACTTACTCGCATGCATCTATTATGTACAATGTATTAAACGAAATTCCTGAAGTAAATAAATTAGTACAAGTTGGTATAAGAGACTTCTGTGAAGAAGAATACAATCTAATTCAATCTCAGCCTAAACGTATTAAAACATATTTTTACGAGAGTTTAGCGTACGAAAAATACAAAGGTAAAACCTGGGCTGAGCAAGTAAAAGATATAGTAAATCAACTTGGAAAAGAAGTATATATATCATTCGACATTGACGGACTCGACCCTAAATATTGTCCGAATACCGGTACACCTGTGCCGGGCGGACTAGAATTCCACGAAGCCGTTTTCCTAATTCGTTCTGTTGTTGAATCTGGGCGTAAAATAGTAGGATTCGACCTTAACGAGGTTGGCGATAGCGACGATGAATGGGATGCAAATGTTGGTGCACGTATGTTATTTGAACTATGTCACTGGAGCGCTGCTTCTAAATAAAATTTATCATAAAAAAAACGGAAATGGAAAAGGGATTCATGTATAGTGTGCTAAAAGAAAAATGCCCACGTTGTAACGAAGGTGATTTATTTAAGCACAAAGAACTTTGGAGTTTAAATTTAAGTGAAATTGGTAAAACACATGATAAATGTCCTGTGTGTGGCCAAGACTACAAAATGGAAGACGGTTTTTTCCTTGGAGCAACTTATGTTAGTTATGCTTTCGGAATTGCTATTGCTGTCCCTCTTTTACTAGTACTTTGGGTTGGATTCCATGTTGATTTCTTAATTATTCTTGGAGTTATTGGACTAACACTTGCCATCTTAACACCTCCAATTATTAAATATTCTCGTAGTATTTGGTTCAATATGTTTGTGCACTACGAAAAGGATTGGAAAACTAAAGAACCTGAACATTTATAATTGATGTAATATCAAAAAAGCCTGATACAAGTATCAGGCTTTTTTAGTTAATTTACTTTCCAATAATCTGTAAACTATATAAAACAGGTATGCAAAAATTATGCCTGACAGATATCCAACGACTAAATCTAAAGGATAATGCACTCCAACCATAATTCTACTTATAGAAACTAATAACACAAAACATAGGCCATACAAGCCATATACATGCTTATATCTGTTAAAATGTTTTAGCATTAACAAAGCAAAAAAAACCATAGCTGAACTGTTAGTTGCATGTGCCGAATAAAAGCCATAAGCACCACAGTGAGAAGCTATAAAATTCATTTCTTTAAGTAAATAGTTAATTTGGCATGGTCGTGGCCGTTCTACCGTTAGTTTAATTAAATTGGCAAACTGATCGCTAACTAAAATTAAAAGGGCAAAAGCAATAATTATATAAACGAATTGAATATAAGGCTTTTTAAAAAAAAGAAATAG
>DATCKI010000194.1:0-10457 GCA_036562365.1 Bacteroidia bacterium
TCGTAATTAGATCTTCCACCACCAATTGTACCAGCAATGGCATCATCTTTAACGTTTCCAGTGAATACAGTTCCATCTACTCCTTGAGATTGAGTTCCAAAATAAGTTCCAGATGAACCGTGTTGAGCCCAAGTATAGTTCACTACTTGTGGACTATAATATCCACCCCATCCGTAGCCACCATAATTATAACCATAGCCGTATCCATATCCAGAATAATAGTATGGATTACCATATAACCAAGGATTATAACCTAAATAGGCATTATATCCATAATACGGATAATTCCAGTTACCGTAACCAAAGCCCCATGGGTTATAGCCCCAAGGCGAATAGCCCCAATGATTATATCCAAATTGATTGAAATAATATGGGTTATGGAAATAGTTGAAGGAAGACATAGGATTTCCGTAGTAGAACCCATGATAACCTGGACCAAAACCATAACTATTTACATAGAAAGTAGATATTCCATAATAATAGCTCGGACCATAGTTAAAATAACCTGCTGCGTATGGATAGCTGTAAACATAATTTACACGAGGAGTTCTTTTGTAATAGTAGTTATTAACAATAACTGTATTTCCAGAGTTATTATTATCTTTAACCTCACCATTGTCAGCTAATTGGTCGGCTCTTGCTTGTTGCTGCATAGCCTTACGATACTCACGACGAGAATCGGCCAAACTATAATACGCATCATCTTCGGCAAGATATGCAGTTTTTGTTGTAGCACAACTGCTAGCTAAAGCAGCAAACAACACTATTATGGATAATTTCGTTTTCATAATAAAAAGTATTTTATGAAAAATATAAATGCTCTCTTATTTTTGTACTTTAAATGTACGATTTAAATCGTAATAGGTCGCATTAATAACATCATATTAACAAGTGAAGAAACTTACATCGAGAGAAAGCAACTATTCAGAATGGTATAATGAGATAGTTGCAGGGGCAGGACTTGCTGAGCATTCAGCAGTTAGGGGTTGTATGGTAATTAAACCATATGGCTACGCAATTTGGGAGAAAATGCAGCAACAATTAGACAAAATGTTTAAAGAAACGGGGCATGAAAATGCATATTTCCCTCTTTTTGTCCCCAAAAGTCTTTTCGAAGCTGAAGAAAAAAACGCAGAAGGCTTCGCTAAAGAATGTGCGATAGTTACACATTACCGTTTAAAAACTGATCCAGATAATAAAGGAAAATTAATTGTAGATCCTAATGCTAAATTAGAAGAGGAATTAGTGGTTCGCCCTACCTCTGAAGCTATTATTTGGAATACTTACAAAAACTGGATTCAAAGTTATCGCGATCTTCCTATTCTTATTAACCAATGGGCTAACGTTGTTCGTTGGGAAATGCGTACTCGTTTATTCCTGCGTACTGCCGAATTCCTTTGGCAAGAAGGACATACCGCACACGCAACTCGCGAAGAAGCTATGGAAGAAACCAAGCGTATGCTTGAGGTTTATGCAGAATTTGCAGAAAACTTTATGGCTATGCCTGTTACTAAAGGTTTTAAAACTGAAAATGAACGCTTCGCTGGTGCCGATGAAACTTTATGTATCGAAGCTATGATGCAAGATGGTAAAGCGCTACAAGCTGGTACTAGTCACTTCTTAGGGCAAAATTTCGCTAAGGCTTTCGAAGTAAAATTTGCTAATAAAGAAGGTAAATTAGACTATGTTTGGGCTACCTCTTGGGGAGTTTCTACTCGTTTAATGGGGGCATTAATTATGACCCATTCCGACGATAATGGACTTGTACTTCCTCCAAAATTAGCTCCAATACAAGTTGTTATCGTAAATATTTTCAGAAACGATGAGGAAAAAGAATTAACTGAAAAAGCCGGAAATGAAATTCGCCAGAAATTATTAGCTAAAGGAATTAGCTGTAAATTCGACAATAGAGATAACTTTAAACCTGGCTTTAAATTTGCTGAATACGAATTAAAAGGGGTGCCTGTACGTATTGCAATTGGGCCACGCGATTTAGCATCAAATCAGGTTGAATTAGCTCGTCGTGATACGCTTACTAAAGAACTGGTAAGTATGGATGGCATTGAAGATTATATCCAACAAACTTTAGATGCTATTCAAGCTAATCTTTTACAACGTGCTAAAGACTTCCGCGCATCTAGAACGGTTAAAGTGGATAGCTATGAAGACTTTAAAGCTAAATTAGATGAAGGTTGCTTTATCTTAGCTCATTGGGACGGTTCTGGAGAAACTGAAGCAGCAATTAAAGCTGAAACTAAAGCGACTATTCGTTGTATTCCATTTGATGCAGTTGAAGAAGCTGGTACTTGTGTTTATAGCGGAAAGCCTTCTAATAAGCGGGTTTTATTTGCAAGAGCTTATTAATAATAGTAGTATAACATAAATTTAAAAAGGCGTCTCAATCGAGGCGCCTTTTCTGTTTTACTTTTTTTTCCCATCGTTGTTGAGAGATAAATTACATCCTTTCAGGAACCTCTATTCCTAATAAATACATTCCCGTTTTTAAAACTTGTGCAGTACTTGCACATAATTGTAAACGGAAGTTTTTAGTAGCTTCGTCAGCTTCTTTAAGAACTGGACATTCGTGATAGAACTGATTAAAGTCTTTTGCTAACTCAAATACATAAGCTGCTAAATGGCTTGGTTCCATTTTTTCTCCGGCAACACTTATTACTTGTTTAAAGCGACTTAAAGTTGCTATTACTTGTACTTCTTTTGCATTAGGTGTATAATCTGCCACTGTAGTCCAATTACCAGCCTGACGTAAAATACTTGCTATACGAGCATGAGTATATTGAACAAAAGGTCCTGTTTGACCTTGGAAATCTATACTTTCCGCAGGATTAAAAATCATTTTCTTTTTAGGATCTACCCTCAAAATAAAATAACGAAGAGCCGCATTACCAACCATTTTGTATAGAGCTTCTTTCTCTTCATTTGTCATTCCATCTAATTTACCTTGTTCTTCAGCAGTTTCACGAGCTACCTTTTCCATTTCATCCATTAACACGTCAGCATCAACTACAGTACCTTCACGACTTTTCATTTTACCGGTAGGTAATTCAACCATTCCATACGATAAATGATACAATTTATCAGAGGCTTTCATACCTAAACGTTTAAGGATTTCGAACAACACTTTAAAGTGATAATCTTGTTCATTACCAACTACGTATATAGATGAGTCATAATTAAAATCTTTAGCTTTTTCGTAAGCAATGGCAATATCTTGAGTGATATAAATACTAGTTCCATTACTACGTAAAAGTACTTTTTCATCTAGTCCAACATCACTTAAATCTATACGTATACTTCCATCTTCATGTTTATAGAATATACCTTTTTTCAGGCCTTCTTCAACCGTTTCTTTTCCTAAATTGTACACATCACTTTCGTAATATTTCTTTTGGAAAGAAATACCTAAACGGGCAAAAGATTCATCAAATCCTTTATACACCCAACCATTCATCATTTTCCAAAGAGCTTGTACTTCAGGATCTCCATTTTCCCAAGCAACGGTCATATCATCCACTTCTTGATTCAATAAACTTTGCTTTTTAGCTTCCTCTTCAGTTAAACCACGCTCCATAGCCATTTTAATTTCAGCCTTTAAAGCATTTGCAAACTGCACATAATAATCGCCTACAAAATGATCGCCTTTGGTATTGGTACTTTCTGGAGTTGCTCCGTTTGCAAAGCGTTTCCATGCTACCATACTTTTGCTAATATTGGTACCACGATCGTTAAACAAACAAACTGGAATTACATTTTTACCTTGAGCATCTAAAATTCTACTTAAAGAATGCCCTAAGTAAATATTACGTAAATGCCCTAAGTGTAAAGGTTTATTGGTATTAGGCGATGGATATTCAATTAAAACAGAACTTGCATTTTCGGATTTTGGAGTATATCCATATTGAGCTCCTTCATTAGCAATATTATTTAGAACTTGATTCCAATAACTTGGTTTAAAAGTCAAGTTTAAAAAACCTTTTACTACTGCAAAAGCCTGAACATTAGTTAATTTTTCTAGAATACGTCGGCCTATTAATTCCCCTAATTCGTCTGGTCTTTTACCACTAGCTTTAACAAATGGGAACAGAACTACAGACACATCTCCTTCAAAATCAGCAGGAATTGGATTTAACAATACCTGAGATTCTTGTATAGCTTGGCCTAAAATTTCGCTTAAATAAGAAGCTACTTCACTTCTAATTTCTTGTTCTAACGTATTCATAGTGCAAAAAAACAAAAAATGAGCGTACAATAAGAAACAATTTATACAACTTTGTAGTATGAAAACATATAAATCGATAGAAAAATCAGATTTAGATTACTTTTTACAGCTTTTAGGCCCAGAAAAATGTAGTGTTAATTCTGAGGATTTAGAAAAATATGGTCAAGACGAAACAGAAGGTTTAGTTTTTTTACCAGAGTTAGTTTTGAAACCGAGCGAAACAAATGAAGTTTCAGCAATACTTAAATATTGCTATCAACATAATATTTGCGTAACTCCACGTGGAGCTGGAACTGGCTTAAGTGGTGGTGCTTTACCCGTTCATGGAGGAATTTCACTATCTACCGAAAAAATGAATAAAATTTTGTATATAGATGAAAAAAACCTTCAAGTTCTTACTCAACCTGGAGTTATAACTCAAGTTTTACAAGAAACAGTGGCTGCAAAAGGCCTTTATTATCCTCCAGATCCTAGTAGTAGAGGGAGCTGTTTTATAGGTGGTAATATTGCAGAAAATTCGGGTGGACCTAGAGCTGTAAAATATGGAGTAACAAAAGATTATGTTTTAGCCTTAGAAGTTGTATTACCCAATGGCGACATAATAAATACGGGAGCAGCCACCTTAAAAAATTCTACAGGTTATAACCTAACTCAATTATTCGTAGGAAGCGAAGGTACATTGGGAATAGTTACTAAAATTCACCTTAAATTAGTTCCACTTCCGAGCCAAACCATTACCCTACTTGCCTCATTTCGATCTGCAGAAAAAGCATGTGAAGCGGTTTCAGCAATATTCAGAGCTGGTATAGTTCCATCTGCATTAGAATTTATGGAAAAAGATGCAATTGATTGGACCTTACACTACAAACCAGAAATTAATATAAGTGTAGATCCTGAAGTTCAAGGCCATTTATTGATAGAATTAGATGGAAATGACATGGATTATTTAATGAAACAATGTGAAGATTTACAAATTGTTTTAGATAAATTCGAATGTAAAGACCTACTTTTTGCTGAAAGTACTTCAGAAAAAGATGCACTCTGGAAATTAAGAAGAAGCGTTGCAGAAGCAGTTAAATCGAACAGCATATATAAAGAAGAAGATACAGTAGTTCCAAGATATTACCTTCCTCAACTACTAAAAGGAGTAAAGGAAATTGGGGCTAAATATGGATTCAAATCAGTATGTTATGGTCATGCGGGAGATGGAAATTTACATGTAAACATTATAAAGGGTGATTTAGCAGAAGAATTTTGGAACAGAGATATCAAAAAAGGAATTAGAGAAATCTTTGAATTAACCGTTAAACTAGGTGGAACATTGAGTGGAGAGCATGGAATTGGTTGGGTTCAAAAGGAATATATGGATATAGCTTTTTCAGAAAAAGAGATAGAAATTCAGCGTAAAATCAAAGATATTTTTGACCCCAAGGGCATATTAAATCCATCAAAAATTTTGCCAGACGCTTAGAAATTTATAGATATACCAAAAGATTAATTATTTTTGATTAATGACTATTTCTGAATGCTATATAGTACTTGAGATTGCACCTACCCAAGATACTCGTAGGATAAGGTCTCAATATTTGCGTTTAGCAAAAAAATGGCATCCAGATGTCAATTCAGATAGTGCTGCACAGAGAAAATTTCAAGACATACAATTAGCTTACAATACTTTAACAAAAGCTATAGAATCGGGAACTATAAATTATCAAAGTACCACAAGTAATAGAAGCACAACTACCAGTACTACAACAAAAGTAGACCCAAGAGCACAAGCTCAAGCTAGGCGGCAGAAAGCCAGAGAGGAAAGGGAGCGTATTCGAAATCAGAGAATAGAGATTTTAGCTAAAAAGCACATGGCTCAATATATTGAGATGTTAAGTAAAAAAAACTATCTCAAGAATCTCACTCTCTTTTATATAATTGCAACATTAGGTACCATTTATACGTTAATAGTATTAAGTGGAATCGTAATATCATTTTACCTATCTGGCATGTTTGGTATTTTAATAAGTCTAGCTATTTTAATGTTTTCGTGCCTACCGTTATATTACTATTTAATATTCATAACAGAGTTTTACTTTTTAATAAAAAAGAGTAAACCAACAGTAAAGTTTCATATATGACAAATCAAGATATACTACACAAAATACTTCATACACTTTTGCCGCAAATTGAGGAAGATATAAATGAGTACGGATTTTTTTCGGCTACTGCAGGATGGGTAAAATCGGATTTAGAACTAGAAGTGTGGAAAGAACCGAAAAACGACTGGGAAGATGAAAAATTGGTTCCAATTATGCGAAAAGAAACCGGGCAAAACGTACATTTATTTGGCCGAGTAGCTACTTGGATATGTTATTCAGCCATTCCAGAAGATCAAGAAGATGAATGTGCAATAATTGAGATAAAAATAGTAGGTGAAAAATTCAGATACTACTATTATTACCCTTTCATCATTGAGAATGAAGTAATGAGTTGGGGAACTCCTTGGGCAGAAAAAGTGCCAGTTTAAAAGGTCATACGAACTCCCAAGCCTTGATCAGAGAAGCTTGGTCTAAACTGATAGCTAAGATTTTTGCTTACATCGAAAGTACTTAAATGTGCATCAACCACAGCATCTACAATTTGAAGCAAGTACACACCAGCTATAATAACAGCGCCAATATCTCTATTACGTCTGTAATAAAGGGCATCGGCTTCTATTTGATCTTTAGATGCATTTTGATATTTCGGATGTAAATTATAACCAGGTACGCCTATTCGAGCACGGAAAGAGTGACGAGCAATTGTAAGGTTACGTTGATTTACACCTAAGAAATAAGCCCCACCACCTAATGCACCGTAAACTATAGGTAGTTTCCAATATTTACGATTATAAATTTGCCCTAGTCCTGGACAAAACGCCAAATAAGTTGCTTTCACTGGGTCGCGAGGGATAATAACCTTTGTTTTTTTAGCTTTAACTAACTCAGTAGTATCTTGAGTAATAGTTTGCGAAATAGCAGAAAAAGAGATTGACAGATATAAAATACCTGTCAACCCCAATAATATTATATTTCGCAATAATTTCATTATTTCAGAAGAGACATTATTCGAGCCAAATCTTCTTTAGAGCTATAATTGATAACAATTTTTCCTTTACCATTTTTAGCGTCTTTAATTTCGACGTTAGTATGGAAGAAATCGTTTAAAATTTCTACTTCAGCAGAATAATCTGCACCAGAAACCTCGTCTTGTTTAGCTTTTTTGGGTTCTTTATTGTCTTTATTACGAACAAGTTCTTCCACTGCGCGAACAGAGAGTCCTTCTTCTATAATTTTTTCCAGGATTTGAACTTGTTTTTTAGGGTCTTGAACGTTTACCAGAGCACGAGCGTGGCCCATAGTAAGTAATTGTTTACTAAGAGCTACTTTAATTTCGTCAGGTAATTTAAGTAGACGCAGGTAATTTGCAACAGTTGCACGTTCTTTACCAACGCGTTCGCTTAATTTTTCCTGAGTAAGGTTACATTCTTCCATCAAACGTTGATAGTTGATTGCAACCTCGATAGGGTTTAAGTTTTCGCGGTGGGTATTTTCAATCAAGGCCATTTCAAGCATACCTTGATCGTCGGCGGTACGGATGTACGCAGGGATTTCCTTCAATCCAGCCTCTTTAGAAGCTCTCCAACGACGTTCACCACTAATTAATTGATATTTACCAGCCGACATTTTACGAACCGTAATAGGCTGTATAAGTCCGTGAATACGGATACTATCAATTAACTCTTGTAAAGCGTTTTCATCAAATTCAACACGAGGTTGAAATGGATTGGGTTCAATCTGCTCAATAGGAATAGAGGCAATACCAGTAGGTTTTTTCTCAGCAGCTTCTGGACTTAAAAATTCAGTTGTATGCTCAGGAGTTGATAATAATGCACTTAACCCGCGGCCTAATCCTTTTTTCTTTGCGTTCATACTTATTCCGTCTCTATCGTTTTATCCGACTTACTAATTTTTGTCATATTATTATTCTGCAAAATTTCTCTAGCTAAATCTAGATAATTCTGAGAACCTTTACTTTCAATATCATACATAATAACCGACTCGCCATGAGAAGGTGCTTCTCCTAGAGTAGTATTACGGTGAATCATAGTTTCGAATACCAAATTTTCGAAGTTCGTTTGTACGTCTTCTGCAACTTGATTACTTAAACGTAAACGTCTATCGAACATAGTTAATAATATACCTTCAATAATTAAGTTTTCGTTTAAGCGATGTTGAACGATTTTAATGGTATTCAATAATTTACCAAGTCCTTCTAATGCAAAATATTCGCATTGTACAGGAATAACGATACTATCAGAAGCCGTTAAAGCATTTACCGTAACTAAACCAAGTGAAGGTGAGCAATCTATAATAATGAAATCGTAATCATCTCGAATAGAGTCGATAACGCGTTTCATCATAAATTCACGCTCTTCCATTTCAACCATTTCTAACTCTGCACCTACTAAGTCTATATGTGCAGGAATAATATCCAAATTCGGAGTACCCGACTTTAAGATAATATCCGATGGTTTAGCTTCATTAAGCATGCAATCATAGATGCTTGCTTTGATATTATGCTGATCAAAACCTATCCCTGACGTCGCATTGGCTTGCGGGTCGGCATCTATAATCAACGTCTTATACTCTAATACAGCTAAGGCTGCCGCTAAATTTATAGCTGTGGTGGTTTTTCCAACACCACCTTTTTGATTAGCAATTGAGATAACTTTTCCCATTCAGGTTTGAATCTTTTATTTTTGTTCCAAAATACTAATTGCAAAAGTAACGATTTTGCCCTGCTTTTGTTTTGCTTTATTTAAATATTTTAAACAGTGACTAATAATCAAATAATTACAATTATCTCTGGAAGTCCAAGATCGAACAGTAATACCATTAAAGTGGTAAATACATACGCACAAATTATTAAAAACCAAGATATTACATATAACATTATCGATTTAGCAAATTTTCCAGCTGAATGTTTATTCAACAACCAAGTTATGGGTATAGGTAATGCTGAATTAGATAAAGTAGTAGAAGAAAAAATAATTCCAGCCACCCACCTAGTTTTTGTATCTCCAGAATACAACGGAAGTTATGCCGGAGTTATCAAAACCTTTATCGACGGTATTAAGCCTGAATATTTCAAAGCTAAAAAAGTTGGTTTAGTGGGAGTTGCAACAGGAAGGGCAGGAAATTTACGAGGAATGGATCATTTACAAGCATCTTTACATTATCTTGGAGCTTATGTTGCGCCTATTAATTTACCTGTAAGTGTAGTTCATACCCTAACTAACGAAAATGAAATACACGACCAATACACCATTAATGCATTACATCAACATCTAAACAAATTAATTAATTTCTAAATTTTATGAATATGAAACTACTAACAATCCACTTTCTACAAATTGCTGGACTTGCAACTTTAGGGATTTTATTCCTACAATCTGGACTTGATAAAGTTACCGATTTTAAAGGAAACAAAGCCTGGTTAGACGGCCATTTTGCAAATTCTATATTCAAAAATTTAGTTAGACCTTTACTTATCACTATCACAATTTTTGAAGTTATAGCTGGATTAGCTTCTGCTATTGGTGCTGTTGCTTTTATTATTCCAAGTACCTATGCATACGGGGTACAATTTGGTGTATATGGATGTATATTCTCATTAGTTTCTCTAATTTGTTTATTCCTTGGACAAAGAGTAGCTAAAGATTATGCAGGTGCCGGTGGATTAGTCCCTTATATGTTATTAGCAGGATTAACTATGTATGTAATTATTTTATAAAAATAAATCTCTAAAATAAAATATCTAAACTTTTATTAAGGATATAGTAATAACTAAAAAGAAATAATTTTATTTATCAACTTTATAAACAACTAAAATACAAACACATACCTAAAAAACTATCATCAAAATTCGAAAAGTGAAATAACAATTTTAGATACAATATGCTGTATTTATTATAATATTGTTCTGTGATAAAATGGTTATTCCTTGAGGGTATATGCATTTAGAAAAGGTTAATAAACTGCGGAAAATTTGGGGAAATATTCCAACAAATGTTGAAGAGTCACTTAAGTTATCTCCATCAGAAGTTTTAGATCAATACATTGATACTTTATTGATAGGAGAAAATTTTTATATGATATTTAATACATCAACAGCTAGCATAGAATAC
>DATCKI010000215.1:0-1507 GCA_036562365.1 Bacteroidia bacterium
GTGTGAATGGTGCCGACGCCAAGGCAAATATTTATTTATCAAATGTAGCTTCTGATCTAGTAGGTATTGAATTGGATAAGATTCTGGAAAATCCTTATTCCAAATTGGATCTGATAGTAGAGGATGGAGATATAATTAGAGTGCCTACATTATTGCAAACAGTAAAAGTTACGGGAGAAGTGCTTCGTCCTATTTCGGTAATATACAAACCCGGTAAGCCTTTTAAATATTATATAAATAGTGCTGGAGGGTTTACTAAAAGTGCTTTCAAACGTGGATCATTTGTTAGTCATGCTAATGGAGCCGTTTCGGGAACCACCAAATTGCTGTTTGTAAATAATTATCCCGTTGTTACTCCGGGGGCTGAGATCTCTGTACCTCAAAAAGCAAAGAAAGAGGGACTTACAGCACAGGGATGGGTTGGATTAGGAACCGCCGTGGCATCCTTGGCAGCACTGCTTATTACTATTCTTAAATAAAACAGACGCAGCATGCAGGAGAATACGAATATTAATACTTCGTATACAGTAAACGAGAGCAACTCACTAAAAGATTTAATCCTAAATATTAGAGATTGGATACACTACTTTTTATCCAAGAAATACATTATTATACTTTTTGGATTGCTTGGTGGTGGGTTGGGCTTTACTTATGCATTGCTCAAAAAACCGGTATATATTGCTTCGACTAGTTTTGTATTAGAGACAGGAGGGAATAAGGGGGCGCTAGCTTCTTATGCTGGGATTGCTTCCGCTTTTGGAATAGATCTGGGCGGTGGTGGAGGAGGATTATTTGAGGGTGAAAATATATTGGAGTTGTACAAGTCCAGAAATATGATTACTAAGGCGCTTTTATCTGAAGGGGTATTTGGCAATAAAAAGCAGCTATTAATAGATCGATATATTGAGTTTAATAATTTAAGGAAGTCCTGGGATAAAAATCCTCGACTTAAAAACATTCAGTTCAGGCCCGATAACTTGTACCAATCTGATGCAGAACAATTATTGCATGACAGCATTATTGGACGGATAGTAAAAAACATCGAGACGAGAAACTTGAAAGTTGAGAAGAAAGATAAAAAATTGAATGTCATTTATGTTACGGTTTCTTCTCCGGACGAGCTTTTTGCAAAAGCTTTTAATGAGCGGCTTGTACAAAATGTTAATCAATTTTATTTAGAAACAAAATCCCGAAAGAATCTAGAAAATGTTCAGATTTTACAGGCGAAAGTAGATTCGGTTAGGAGTGTACTGTCAGGATCAATTGTTCGAGCGGCAAGTACTGCAGATGCGACTCCCAATCAAAATCCTACTCGTCTGGCACAAAGAATAGTACCTATGCAAAATTCCAGAGTTAATGCTGAAATAAGTCAGGGCGTTTTATCTAGTTTATTACAAAATTTGGAGTTAAGTAAAATAACGTTGTCGAAAGAAACCCCATTAATACAAATTGTTGATAGGCCTATATTGCCTTTGGAGAGTAAGAAGATTGGGAAAATACTTGCTAT
>DATCKI010000234.1:0-1735 GCA_036562365.1 Bacteroidia bacterium
TTATGGTATTCGTAAACCTTTTGCATTTCGGGCATAGAAGTACCTTTCGACTCTATCGCTTGTTTAAGCACAAGTTCTAAGGCATTCGTAGTTTTTCCCATTGCAGATACAACGCATAAAAGCTTATCATCACCCTTAAAATCGCGGATGATATTCGCAACGTTTTTCACAGATTCTGCATCTTTTACAGAGGCTCCACCAAATTTGAATACTTTAAACATATAACAAAAGTGCAAAAATTGCTTGAAGCTCCAAACTAATTTGCAGGCCTATTTTTCGTACCTTTGTGGAATGGAAAAGCACAAATCTGGATTTATCAATATCATGGGGAAACCCAATGTAGGGAAATCGACCCTCATGAATACCTTATTGGGCGATAAACTCAGTATAGTTTCGGCGAAGGCTCAAACTACTCGTCACCGTATCACCGGTTTGGCTAATGGCGACGATTATCAAATGATATTCAGCGATACTCCGGGTATACTTGACCCTAAATATCGTCTGCATGAACGCATGATGGCTTTTATCGACGAAGCACTAAAAGATGGAGATATTACTCTTTTAGTAGTTGAAGCTGGAGATAAAATCAAAGACTCTGAATTAGAATCTAAATATGTAAGCGTAATCAATTCTCTTGGCAAACTTAAAACGCCCGTAATACTTGCTATTAATAAGTGCGATTTAAAGAATGTTGATGAAATTGAAGAACTAAAAAAATATTGGGCCGAACAACTCCCATTTGCTCGTATTATTCCTATTTCTGCACTTAATGGCTTAGGAATTCACGAATTATTACACACTTTACTTGATTTACTTCCTTATTCTCCACCCTATTTCGATAAAGAATTCATGAGTGATAGACCTCTACGTTTCTTTATTACAGAAATTATTCGCGAAAAAATTTTCTTAAACTACAAACAAGAAATTCCGTATTGCACCGAAGTAGGTATTGAAGAGTACAAAGAAGGCGACGATATGGACCGTATTCGTGCCTTAATTTATGTTGAGCGTGAATCTCAAAAGCCAATTGTTATTGGTAAAGGTGGTTTAAGCTTAAAACGCGTTGCTACTGAAGCCCGTAAAGACATGGAAGAGTTTTTAGGCAAGAAGGTATATCTTGAGATATTCGTAAAGGTTAAAGATAACTGGCGTCAAAACGAAAAACTATTAAAAGGTTTTGGTTATTAAATTATGAGTTCTGAACCTATTCTTCTATATAGCTTTTATTCTATAAGTGAAGCATCTATATTCAGTGGAATGCTTAAAAGGGATGGAATTTTCAATCAGATTATAAATGAAAACATAAATTCCATTTATCCTCTTAGTAATTTAGCTAATGGAGGAATAAATATTTTGGTTCATCCTAAAGACTTTGAAGCTGCAAAAAAACTTTTAGACGAATTCTTAAGAGGAGAAAACGAAGAAGAAACCGCAGCTCCTTTAATTATGTGTGTGAATTGTGGTTCATTCAATGTCCTTCAAATTCCTGTTGATACGTTCCAATATTATGAGGAGTTCCGTTGTTTCGATTGCGATGCTGAATGGGATAACCGTAGCGAAAAGAATATAAACCCAGGCGTTTGGGAATAAAAAAAGCATATTAAAAGCTTTTTGTATCTTTGTAACATGTTACATCGTTTACATATTTCACTAAAAGAACTGGACCTATATTTAGGCGCCCAACTTATGTATTTATTAGACGATATCTTCTTAAATAGCGCTAAAGACTTTATTA
>DATCKI010000241.1:0-2348 GCA_036562365.1 Bacteroidia bacterium
AAAGTTACCATTAATACCCCAAGCTAATCCTTCAACTTTTTCAATTCTATGACGGAAGTTGAAGTTAAAACGTGCACGACGATCGAACTCGCGGCTTTTAGGGTCAACAGTTCCTGAAGTATCTTTCGTATAACCTATATAACCATCTTCAGTTAAAATATTTCCACCAACTACTAAATCGAATTGATTCTTTTTACCTAATTGACGAGCATGTAAGAAGCTTAAACCAGCATTGTAAGGCATAGTTCTTGCATCATACCATCTGTGTTTTTTAGCTACATCATAAACACCACCAAAGAAGGTAACTTTAGTTTTTGGAGTTGAGGTAGGGTATGCAGAACGAATATTAATAACCCCGTTTAATGCACCTGAACCGTATAATACAGATGATGCACCTTTTACAATCTCAATTTGCTCTAAGTTCTCAACGGGAATAAAACCCCAAGATGGACGTCCAGCATCACCAGATAACATTGGGAGGTCATCAACAAGTACCATTACACGAGAACCTGCACCAAACGAATAACCACTACCACCACGCATCTGAGGCTCATTATCTACGATAACTAAACCTGGAGTTTGTTGCAATGCTTGGTCAACTGTTGTAGCATTCTTATTCTCAATAATGTTTGGCTTGATAATTTCTAAAGAAACGGTCAATTCTTCTACTTTCTTGTCGTATTTACCTTCGGTTTTTACGAACATTTCAAGTTCTGTCCCTTTCTTTAATACAAAACTTTTTTCAAGCTTTTGGCCTTCTGTTAAAGTAACTTTCTCTTTTAAAGTTTGATATCCCACAGAAGAAATTACAAGGGTATAAGTACCTGGCTCAGTACTTAAAGTAAATTTACCGTCGATACCTGCGGTAGCTCCCTTTTTATTTTCATTTAATAAAATATTTGCAAACGGAACTGGTTCTCCTTCAGCGGACACAACCCCTGAAATTGTTGCATTCTGTGCAAATAACGCCGTACTCATAAGGATGGTTAGAATTAGGAGTGTAAAGCGATTCATAGGCAAGAGTGTTCTATAGATTGTTAAATTTAGTACGCCAAATTACTAATTATTGTCACTTGCACAAATTGAATGCTAAAAAAATTAAATATCTACTTGCACTAGCAAACATGCAGGGTTTAGGTAAAACAAACCTCAGAAACCTACTTAACTTATTCGACAATGACCCAGAAGCTATCTTTAATGCCTCTGATAAAGAATTACTTAAACACTATAGAATAGGTAAAACCTTGCTTCAACGCATTAAGTTTACTTCGAAAGAAATTGATTTATTCGAGCAAAAATTAATTTTACTAGAAGATAAAGGAATTAACGTTTTACCTTGCTTTAGCCCAGATTACCCTCAAAGGCTCCTCCGATGCAACGATTATCCTCCTTTTATCTACCGAAAAGGTAATACCAACCTAAATCCTCAATATTCATTAGCCATTGTAGGGACACGCAACGCCACTGAGCTAGGTAAATTACACTGCAAAAAAATTATCGAAGCTATTGCTCCGTACAAACCTCTCATTGTAAGCGGCATGGCCCTAGGAATAGATGGCACGGCGCATAAAGAAGCCTTAAGTTATAAACTAGATACAGTAGCTATACTTGGGCATGGTCTCAACTTCATCTACCCAAATCAACATAAAGATTTAGCTAAAAAAATCATAGCTAAAAATGGCTCACTAATAAGCGAATATGATATAGACCAAGGCCCCGAAAAAGGTTTTTTCGCAGAACGTAACCGACTAATTGCTGGCATGGTAGATGCAGTTATTGTGGTCGAAGCTGCCATTAAAGGGGGAGCACATATTACCGCCGAATTGGCCATTGGCTACCATAGAGATGTTTTTGCCATTCCTGGCCGACCAGAAGATATTTACTCTCAAGGTTGCAATAAACTTATCAAAGAGAATAAAGCTAATTTGATAGAATCTGGCGAAGATATTGCCGACCTACTTGGATGGTCTATGCCTAACCAAAAAAAAGCTATTCAACGAAGCTTATTACCCGACCTAAATCACGAACAAGCATTAATATACGAACAACTCCTGCAAAAAGGTACAGCTATTCATATAGACGAATTAAGCTATAAAACAAACTTGTTGCCAGCTAAATTATCGGGTATACTTACCGAAATGGAAATATTGGGCATAGTGCGAAGTTTACCTGGTAAACATTTCGAATATGTATAATTAAGGTAGTAACAATGAGCTATCTCCATAACTCAAAAATCTATAATCATTCTCCATGGCCTCTGCATAAACTTTAGTCCAATCTTCTCCTATTAATGCAGATACTAAGAGTAATAAGGTAGATTTAGGCTGATGAAAATTCGTTATTATTCC
>DATCKI010000243.1:0-2142 GCA_036562365.1 Bacteroidia bacterium
GTGTTGTAATGCTTACAAATAAAAAGGGTTAGGATTTTTTTAGAGTGAAATAAAATTTAGTAGACTGATCAAATCCTATTTTTTGAGAATGAATTTCGTAAGAAATTTGCTTGAAAAATTAGAAACTTTTAGAAGCTGAAATATTGTTTTATGCTGATTGTCAATTAGTAATATTTGATATTTCGTTTTAACAATACTTTATGATAAAACTTGAGATTTGAACCTTTTTTTCATAAATTACTCGCTTAATTTTTCGTTATTTTGTCCCATAAATTAAGCTTGGAAGATGCGGACTATTTACTTGTTGTTTACCATATTATTCGCAACTCCATTAATTGCTCAAAATACCTTTACAATAAGCGGTTATGTGAAAGATGCTGCGTCGGGAGAGCCATTATTTGGAGCGAATGTGTTTGTTAAAGAGGCAAAGCGTGGTGCAGCTGTTAATGCAGATGGTTATTATACTATTACGTTACCAGCAGATACCTATAACGTGTCCTTTATGTTTGTAGGCTATAGTGCTCAACAAAAAAAGGTTGTTTTAAATAAGAACACAACATTAAATATAAGCTTAGCAAAACAAAGTAAAGACTTAAATAAGGTTGAGATTGTAGTAGATAAATCGGTTGACAATACTCAAAGTTCTCAGATGAGTGCAATTACATTAGAGATTGATGAGATTAAAAAACTACCGACCTTTGGTGGGGAAGTAGATATAGTAAAAGTAATGACATTGCTTCCTGGAGTTCAAGCTGGAGGAGAGGCAAATAGTGGTTTTTATGTGCGTGGTGGTGGTCCGGATCAGAACTTAATTTTATTAGATGGAGTGAATGTTTACAATCCATCGCATTTGTTCGGATTTTTCTCTTCATTCAATGGAGATGCAGTTCGTTCAGCCGAGATAATTAAAGGCGGTATGCCTGCCCAGTATGGAGGTCGACTTTCTTCGGTGCTCGATATAAAGACTAAAGAAGGAGATATGGAAAAGTTTGGGGTTGAGGGTGGACTTGGATTAATAGCATCGAGGTTAACCGTTCAAGGACCTATAGTTAAAAATAAACTCTCATTCGTAGTTTCTGGTCGTAGAACCTATATAGACCTTCTTACTAAACCTTTTTTGAAAAAAGATAGTAAATCGCCATTAGCTGGTTCTGGATATAATTTTTACGATATCAATGCAAAATTACATTGGATAGTAGGTAAAAAAGACCAAATTTTTGCAAGTGGATATTATGGTAAAGATAATTTCAACTTCAGTAATAAAAACAATGGCTTTAAGGCTAGAATGTATTGGAGTAATGCTACTGCAAACCTTAGATGGAATCACGTATATAATGAGAAAATCTCTAGCGATTTAATGTTCTTTTTTGCTGACTATAACTTTGGTTTCGATGGAACAATGAGCGATTTCGACTTTAAGTTAGGGTCAGGTGTTCGTGATTTTGGAGTTAGATTAGACTATAAATATTTCCCTAATTCTAAGCATTTAATCCGTTTTGGTGCTGAATATACTGACCATACTTATCGACCAAGCACAGTTAATTTCGAAACAGAAGCTTTAGGTAATATGGTTTTACCTAAAAATATCAATTACCATACTAACGAAGCTGCTGTGTATATAAGTGATGACTGGGAAATTAATAAAAGGTGGAAAATCAATTTCGGGGCAAGAGCTTCGTATTTTGCCTTCTTAGGAGATTTTACTCGTTATGTTCCTGATGAATTTGGTCAAACGGTAGATACAATTTCGTATAGACCTTGGGAAAAAATTAAAGACTATTTTAGAGCAGAACCAAGAATTTCTGGACGTTTTTTGATAAACGAAAACATGTCGTTGAAAGCTAGTTACTCGATGAATTATCAGTATGTTCAGTTAGCTTCGCGTTCTACGGTTTCGTTACCACTCGATGTTTGGTTACCTGCAACCGAAAAAATTAAACCACAATTTTCGCAACAATTTGCTTTAGGGTATTTCTGGAATTTTAAACAAAATATGTTCGAGACCTCTGTAGAAGCCTTCTATAAACCAATGCGTAACTTGGTTGAATTTCAAGATGGGGCAGATATGTTACAAGAAATTGGTAATAACATAGATAATACTCTGGTGCAAGGTAAAGGTGAAAGTTATGGTGCAGAGTTCTT
>DATCKI010000244.1:0-6305 GCA_036562365.1 Bacteroidia bacterium
GGATGTTCGCGTAAGGGGTCGTATTCCCAAGCTAAATCAATATCGCAAAGCAAATACAAATCGAACTTTTGCTCTTCAACTTTCCGCTTAATAAAGTCAGAGACTTTATTAAATACAAAGCTCGACCAAATTTGCATAACTAACATTTCAGTATCAGCAAAAAGATATTCAGGAACGAATTTCTCTGCCTTAGCGATGGCATCTAATTGTCCTTGTGCAATAAAATCCAACTCTTCGAATGTATAATTAGGTCCATTATTTTCGAGATAATTTCTAGCAAATTCTGGAACCCAAAGAGCGCTAGAATACGACTTAGCAAGATGCTTACACAAGTCTGACTTTCCTGTGCTTTCAGGTCCTAAAATGGCTATTCTACGCATAATTATTTCTGTAGATTAAAGATTCTTTTCCATTCATAAAAACCAAATAGAGCTACAGCCGCATAAACCACCATTAAAGTTGATTCAAAATACAACTCTTTAGCCGCATAAAGTACTGCAGCAATAACATCTGCAGCTATCCAATAAATCCAATTTTGTACAATTTTTTTAGCCGATTGCCAAGTAGCTATAATAGAAATTAAACCAACACTTGCATCAGCATAAGGGAATGGAGTTAAAGTAGTACGATTTAATATATATCCTAAAATTAAACTTCCAACCACTATTAATGCTAAGAAAGAAATATGGTAATTGAGCTTATCTCTACTAATTAAATCTTCAATAGGTGAATTTACTTTCCAACTAAACCATGCATAGAAGGCCATAATTACGTAGTAAATATTGATTACAGAATCCACGTAAAAATGGTGACGAAGCAATGTATATACCAAAAGCGCCGAACTTATTCCACCAAAAATCCAACATATTCTAAATCTAAATGCGGCTAGGATAACATAGATAATACCTGTGATTAAAGCACCGAAACCTAAAATATAATCTATGGTCCAAAATTGTTCTTGTACCATATTAAATAGCTTGTAAGAGTTCTTTTAATAAGGCTGCATTTTCTTCCACTGCGGTTCCAATCACAACTAAATTGGCTCCTGCATTAAGCGCTGTTTTTATTTGCGCTGGAGTTCTAAGTCCGCCCCCTACAACCAAAAACAAATTGGTATTTGATTTAACCGCTTCAATCATATTAGCTTGTACGGGCATATTGGCTCCACTACCGGCTTCCAGATAAGCCACTTGCATACCTAACTGTTCAGAAGCCAAAGCCGTTGCTGCTGCTAAATCGGCCTTACCGTTTGGAATAGGTAAAGTTTGAGTAACATATTGAACAGAAGTTAAACTACCACCATCAACAAGTAAATAGGCGGTCGGGATTACTTCAATTCCACTTTTTTTAATATTAAATGCTGCTTGAACATGTTTAGATATAAGGTAATCTGGATTACGGCCAGATACCAAACTCAGAAGAAAGATTGCATCGGCATGCGAACTCACTTGATTTACATCACCTGGAAACAAAATCAGAGGCAGTTTCGAAACTTTTTTAAGACTTTCTATATACGAATCGAATTCAGATTGAAGCAATATACTTGAGCCCACTAAAATTCCTGCCCCACCATTTTCTTGCAGCGTTTCAATATTCTTAATAGCCACATCGATTGGACTTTTATCCGGATCAATCAAAAGCAAAACCGGCTTTAATTCCGAGGAATTTTTCTTTAGTATGTCAAGTATTTTAATCATTTATAAGTCTATTAAACTAAATGCTGATGCTCTATTTTGAAACAAAGTTTTAGTATAAGCCCAAGTTTTCTTAAAGAAATCAGAATCTCTATAGGCATTTAAAGCATCAACAGAATCCCAATCGCTATGGGTATAATATACATTATTCAAATCTGCATCTTTATACAATTTAACCCCATTACAACCAGGCATAGAGGCAATAGTATCCTTCGTTTTTTCGAAGAAAGCTTCAAATTCGCTACAGTTTTCTGGTTTTAATTCAAGTCGAACAATTCTAATCATTTGCAATACTAATTTTAACTACATCGCCTGCTTTAAGTCCAATTAAGTCTTTAACCGAACCTTGATTAATCGCAATTTCAAGCAAATCAGACGAGTTGAATAATGCAAGTATATCGCCTAATGCAACGTCGTTGTAGAATCGCTTAAAATCAGTTATATTATATCTCCTACTTCTCATTTCAATTACGAAATTTTTTCCTTTCAAATGTTGAAGTAGGAAAGATTTTGTAAGGTTAGTAATAGCATTTCCGAAAGAGTCGCTATATAAAACACTACCTGTAATTACATTTCCCGAAATACCAGCTGAAAGTGCGAACTGTTGCGTTATTTGAGGCCTTGGTTCTCCAAGTTCTAAGAAACTAGTTCCGGTACAAAGTGCCACTGCTGCATCAACAAAGATATCGCGCATAGGATGTGATGAAAGTATATTATTCTCATTCACAATATTTTCGAGACCTATTATACCTTGAATTTCGTAGCCTTCGAATGCTAAAGAGAAAATTCCGGTATCTGTTCCAATAAAATATTGATTTTTAACTTTTATTGCTACATAAGGATTTTCGAATGTAAGTGGTGCACGCACAGATATAAGATGTATGGTTCCATCAGGGAAGTGCGGAAAAGCATTTCTTAAAACAAAAGCCGCATCAATTATACTATCTCTAGCAATTTGGTGAGATATATCTACAATGTTGACTTGAGGCAACTTAGTATATAAGCGCCCCTTAACAGTGGCCACATAATGGTCACTTGTCCCCATATCAGATAAAAGTGTAATTAACGGCATTTAATTGTACTTGGATTTTAACCAATTGGTAGTTTTTAATTACTTTCGCAAATCTAATTGAAACAATTTAGAATTCAATCTTAAATCTTCATCAAATTTGAGCGAAAAAATTATCGTTATTGATTCTGTTGACCCGGTGGACTTTTTTGGACCGGGGAACAAATACTTGAAAGTGCTTAAGGATCAGTTCCCTAAACTCAAGGTAGTTGATCGTGGTGCCGAGTTACGTATTTTTGGAGAACCAAGCGAAATGGACGTATTTAGAGACACCCTCATGCGCATTATGCGACATTATGAGCGCTTTGGTTCCCTTTCTGAAGATGTAATCTTCCAACTTTCGAAAAAACAGATTAACCAAGAAGAAGATGAAGACGAAAATGATGAATACGAAGGTCAGCACGTTATACTTGTTGGAAACGATGGGTTATTAGTTCGTGCAAGAACCGATAATCAACAAAAATTTGTAGGCATCGTTAAAGAAAACGATATGGTTTTTGCTCTAGGCCCTAGTGGAACTGGCAAAACCTATACAGCAGTTGCATTGGCGGTAAAAGCTTTAAAGAATAAAGAAGTTCGAAAAATCATATTAACTCGTCCGGCCGTTGAAGCTGGCGAAAATTTAGGTTTTTTACCGGGTGATTTAAAAGAGAAGTTAGATCCATATCTACAACCATTATTTGATGCATTAAGAGATATGATTCCGCCCGAAAAACTTAAATATTACATGGAAAACGGGATTATTCAAATTGCCCCGCTTGCATATATGCGCGGACGAACCCTGGATAATGCGTGGGTGATTCTAGATGAAGCTCAAAATGCTACTCGTAACCAAATGAAAATGTTCTTAACTCGTATGGGACAAAGCGCAAAGTTTGTTATAACCGGCGATATGTCTCAAATCGACCTACCTAAAAACCAACAAAGTGGCTTACTCGAAGCTTATAGCATACTTAAAAACGTAAAAGGTATTGGTATGATTGAATTCGATAAAGCCGACGTTATTCGCCATAAATTGGTAAAAAAAGTTCTAGAAGCTTACGAAAAAATAGAAAACAAAAAATAAACGCTCGTTATGGCAATCGCAGGGACAGACTTCCATTTTGAAGGACAAAAAAGCAAATACAACGGTAAAGTACGCGATGTTTACAATATTGCCGATAAATATTTGGTAATGGTAGCATCCGATCGTATCTCAGCATTCGATCATATTCTTCCTAAACCTATTCCTAACAAAGGACGTGTGCTTAATGGAGTAGCTCTTACCTTTATGGAAGCTACTAAACACATTGTACCCAACTGGATCATCTCTTCGCCACACCCTAATGTTACCATAGGTAAATTATGTACTCCTTACAAAGTAGAAATGGTAATTCGTGGGTATTTGAGCGGACATGCATGGAGAGAATATAAAAGCGGTAAACGAGTAATTTGCGGAGTTCCTATGCCTGATGGTATGAAAGAGAACGATAAATTCCCTGAACCAATTATTACCCCAGCTACTAAAGCCGATGAAGGCCACGATATGGATATTTCTCGTGAAGATATTATTGCTCAAGGAATCGTTTCTGAACAAGAATATATTCAACTTGAAAAATATACCAGAGCATTATTTGATTTTGGTACCAAATTCGCTGCCGAAAAAGGTTTGATTTTAGTTGATACTAAATATGAGTTCGGAAATTACAATGGAGAAGTAACGCTTATCGACGAAATTCATACCCCTGATAGTTCACGTTATTTCTACGCCGATACTTATGAAGAAAACCAGAAAGCCGGATTACCACAAAAACAATTAAGTAAAGAATTTGTACGTGAGTGGTTAATGGAAAATGGATTCCAAGGTTTAGAAGGCCAAGAAATGCCATTTATGCCCGACGAATTTGTAGCTACTGTAACCGAGCGTTATATACAGCTTTACGAGAAAATTACAGGTAAAACTTTCGAAAGAGAAACCGAAGAAAATCCACTTCCAACCATAGAAAAACTGGTAAAAGCAGAGTTAGAAAGATTAAATAAATAAGTTGTATAGATAGCGCCTCCAAATTGGGGGCGTTTTTTTTGTACAAACCTGATAAGCTACAAAATATGTCGTTGTTAAGCTAATTCGAATTGCTTAAATTTGAATAAAACTAACAACTATGAAAAATATCATTACCCTATTTACCCTGAATATTATAGCCTTTCAATTTACTACTGCCCAAAATGGAGTTATTTTTAATGTAAATGAATACGAAACTTATGTTTCCAATACAAATTACTTATTTGGAAAGACTTCAATGTTAGGCCCTGAATATTTCAAATTCCCTAAAAACAATTTATTTAATATAGCCCCAATGACTATATTAACAATGTCCGCAACTTCAAGTCCTAATAACCAAATTCATGCGTTCCCTTTAAACTATTTTTGTGGCTTTTATTGTTATGATTTCAAACCAGGCCCATTAAAAACAAACGGAAGCCTAATTCGTGATTCAAGTATTAATTACAATAAAGTATGGAACATAACTGATACTGATATAAATGAATTTATATCTGCTTATTATGCTGGAGGTAATACTTGGGCTAATTATTCAATTCCATCCGATTTCCTAACTTGGCCAGCGCATGGTCCAAACGGATATGATCATAATTTATCAGAATTCCATGATATGAATGGAGACGGAATTTACAATCCTTATGATGGAGATTTCCCCAAAATTAAAGGCACTCAATATCTACGCTGGATTTACAATGATATTAGCCATCCTGCAGTAGATGAAATAATGGGTGTTGAAATAAGAGCTTCCCTATTTGGTTGTAGTAGTTCGAACCCTGATGATGCAATAAATAGAACAATATTCATAGAATATGAAATCATTAATAGAACTAATAAAACGTATAATGATGTAGGAGTTGGTTTAATGATAGATTTTATGATTGGATGCTTTGAAAATGACAATTTCAGGTCAAATGCAAAAGCTAACGCCGTTCAATTTTACAATTCTAATCAGCATTTCAATCTATGTACAGAAGAAAATTATTATGTTCAAAACCCAATGGTATGGGGTATTGGATTAATAGATGTAAATAATTCACCAAATGAGTATCTATCTAGTTCTTTATTAAACATAAGAAGTGTATCTCCCAATCCAGGCATCCAATTTGGACAATCAATCCATTTACACAACTTACACCATGCTAGGTTTAAAGCAGGGAAACCCATAAGATTTGGAGGCACTGGATTTGAAGATACGACAGCAGCAATTGCTAAGTATATGTATCCAGGAGATTCTGACCCTAATTTTATTGGAACTAACGGTATTCCCTACCCATATAGTTGGACTTATGAAAATTATAATAACACAGGAACAGAACTTATTCCTGCACTCGATCGTAATTTCAATAACGTCCTATTTCCAAGTCTCGCTCCCAACGAAAAAATAAAGGTTGCTTATGCTATAGTTGGCACCCAATCTACAAGTTTAAATACAGAACAACTATTAGCCTTAAACGCCAAAGAAATCATAGAAATGCGCAATCAATATCAAAATAACGCTTTT
>DATCKI010000249.1:0-7959 GCA_036562365.1 Bacteroidia bacterium
GCCCAATACCAAAGGCTATCGCTCGTGAAATTGCCAAAATACCATTCATATACTATTTTTCCATCTTTTAGTAAAATGAAAGCTTTAGAATTTTCAGCTTCTAAAAGACTTAGCAATTCAACTTCGTATTGCGAACACCAACCTAATTCATTGGGAGATTTAGTATCCCAATTTTGACCAATAAGTGGAGGGAAATATAGGTTTTGTGCAGTAATTTTAACGCTAAATAAGATGGAAAGAAAGAGTATTTACTTCGTCATAATTAAGGACTTAATTACAACGAAGTTATATTAAAAATTAATAGGTTTTTAGAATGTAAGGAGTAAAAATAAATGCGGCAATAATTAAGCTACCCATAGCGGCAATAAGGACTGCAGCTGCTGCAACATCTTTAATAATTTTCGCATTGGGATTTATTTCTGGATATACTTTATCACATAATTTTTCAATTGCTGTATTAATGAGCTCTAAACTCAAAACAGCCATTATACATAGCCAAATTATGGCCCATTCTACAGAGCTTATTTTAAAAAAATAAGCTACAAAATTTACGATAAGTAGAGCTATGCAATGAATTCTAAAATTGCGTTGCGTTCTAAAGGCATAACTTAACCCTTCGAATGCATATATGAAGCTTTTTAACAACTTCATCATTTTAGATCTATGGTAAATTTGAAATTAAATAAGCGAGGAGTAAGATAATTCGGAACGCTATAATATCTTCCTTGATAATCTCTAATCCAGTTATAAGAAACCGTATTATTTATCCCCAGAAGGTTGTAAACTTCAAGAGCTAAAGAAGCACGGCGTATATGTTTTTTGGCATTTTCTAATCGTACACTTTTATGTTTAATTTCCGGACAAATAATGTCGTACATAAATCCTATATCCACTCTTCTATAGAAAGGCATTCTAAGAGTATCTGTATATCTAACCTGACTTGGTGGACCATAAGGCCAACCTGTACCTAAAACTAAATTCAAGCTCATTTTCACTTGTTTAATTCTTGGTAAATTATCTTGGAAGAAAATACTAAAAGTTAAGCGTTGGTCTGTCGGACGAGGAATATAACCAGGTTCAACCATTACGCTATCTGCGGCAGGTACATTACTTCCTGGGTAAATTCTATTTCCATTTACATCGAAATAATTATAATAATAATCGCCAATAATATCTTCTTTTGTTTGCATAAAAGAGATCGTTAACCAGCTTTCAACTCCTGGAATAAATTCCCCATTCAGCTTTGCATCTATACCATAAGCAAATCCTTTTGCATTATTTTGAGCGTAATAGCGAATTCGGATATTATCTAATTCGTATGGATTTAAGTTATTTAAATGCTTGTAATATGCTTCAGTCGTTAATTTAAATGGACGTTTCCAAATTTTGAAATAATAATCCATACCAATTAAGCCCATAATACTTCTTTGAGCTTTTACGTTAGTATTAATATTCCCTTCAATATCGCGGAGTTCTCTATAAAATGGAGCTTGATAATATACTCCTGTTGATGCTCTGAAAACCATATCGGTTTTTTTCCAGTTTGGAATAATGGATAAAGACAAACGAGGCGAAATCAACCATTCTTTATTTACACTCCACCATTGAGCTCTAACGCCAGCATTTAAGTTAATGCGGGTTGTATCTTTAGTAAGCCAAGAATAATTCCCTTCAACATAAGCAGAAATTCGGTGAGAAAATAACTCAATATCTGATTGAATAACATCTTTAAAAAGAATTGGAGCATCGTCTTGAGGTCCAAAATAAGGTAAAGCAAATGAAGAGCTATCGCTCATATTCCATTCTTTAAGCTTATCGTGGATTCTTTCGTTTTTATATTGAGTTCCGAAGCGTAATGTAAAACGGTTTTTAACGTAAATACCTTTTAAATCGGCACTTATAATTTGAGCTTCTAGGAAATTTCTTGAATGATTCATAAACCCGCCGCTACCAATTGGGTTAGAAATTTCAGCATAGGTGTCACTCGCTAAGTTATTGTCTAATTCACCTAGTATATATCGACCTTGAATGTCCATTCGCTCACTTTCACGTGTGCTGGTATATGAACCAATCAATTTTAAATTTAAGCTTTCAGTAGGTTTATAATCGAATGTAATTGCTCCTAATCCAGTTCTAAATTGAGTAATTTCTCGCCCACCCATATTTACATCGAACTTGTATGTTTGTTGCACCGTACCAAAAGAGGTTTGTCGGCTTTGTGGGAAGAAATTAAACTCATTATTAGAGTATATACCTAAGATGTTAATGTCTAATTTAGAATGAGCTACAAAAGTTATTTGGCCTTGAAAATCGTAGAAACGAGGTTTGTATTCCCCTCTAGTATCCATAAAACGGAATAAATAGTTATTAGACCTGTAACGGCCACCTAGATTTAATTTAATGCGATGATTAGCCAAAGGCGTTTGAAGATAAGCGCTACCACCTAATAATCCAACATTCCCACCATATTGAAGTTTGGTAGGCTTTTTATAGCTAATATTTAAGACCGAAGACATTTTATCGCCATATCTGGCTTCGAAACCACCTGATGAAAAGGCGATTTCAGAAATCATATCACTATTTATGAAACTTAGTCCTTCTTGTTGGCCAGAACGAGCTAAAAAAGGTCGGTAGACTTCGATATCGTTTATGTAAATAAGATTCTCGTCAAAGTTTCCTCCACGTACCGAGTAACCAGTTCCTAATTCACTATTATTATTTACCCCAAGTTGAGATTTAATGAGGCTGATTACAGGGTCACCGACTGTAGCGATAATTTTGGCCTTCTCAGGGTCTATTACAACCATGTTTCGTCCCTCATATCTATTTGCTCTAATAATGGCTGTATCGATAACAGAGGCTGGATTTAGAGAGACATTAAGAATATATTCTTGATTTTCTTTTAGTGTTAGAGTTTTACTTTCTTTTTCGAATCCAATATGACTAAAAGTTATTGTAACCTTCTCTCCTGCTTTTACTTTTATTGAATAATCTCCATTTTGGTCGCATGAAGTACCAGTATTCACTCCTTGAATATTAACAATAATGTTTGATAAAGGAAGTGCTATACCATTATGATCTTTTACTTTCCCCTTAATAATTGCATTCTGAGCAATTAAAGTGAAAGGAAGTAAGATAAAAGCTAAGGTTAATACTAGGTGCGAACGAAACATGCTGGGGAGCTCTATTTTTTATTTGGATTCTTGAATTTACCTTTTTTCAGAGCATCGAAAAACTTATACCAAGCTACTGGATTTAAAATATTTGCAGGTGGTACACCTCCAGCATAATACATTTGGTAATTTCTCTCTGCCATTACATTTTTGAAGCCAACGCCTGGACTTAAAGGTAAATTTTCAGCAATAAGTGCCATTTCTTGTTCATTTAAATTGCGCATTGCTCTATCGTAATCTTCATCATCCAGTTTCAATTCCATAAAAGCTCTTTCAAATCCCTCTTTTGAGAAAGGAAGTACAGTTACTTCTTTTAACTTAATTGTATCTCTTTTTAGCGATTTTTGAATATAAATACGTGCTTCTTCTGGCTGCTCTGGTACAAAGAATAAACCACTTTTATACCCTACAGAGGTAAATAATAATGTATCACCAGGTTTAGCCATAATGGTGAAAAAACCATTATAGTCAGAAATGGTACCTGTTTTTGCTCTTTTGATACGTACAGTAACAAAAGGAATTGCATGGCTGCTATCTAAATCAACTATTAAACCACTAACCTGTACGGCATCAATTTTTTCTGTCTGACTAAAAACAACGTTCGTTAATCCTAAGAAAGCGAATATAATAAAGACAATTTTTCTCATTTTAATTTTTCACAAATTTTGCAAAAGCTTTGTTCTTTTTATCTTTTACATAAAAGATATAGACACCCTTTGCCCAGTTTGTAACGTCAAATGTATGTAAATATTTCGTGTTAATTGGCTTTTTAATAACTATTCTACCCAATAAATCAGTTACTAATAATTCTAAATCCTTGTCAGCGAATTTTTGAGGAACCAATACATTCACATAATCGACACTGGGGTTAGGAAATAAATATAGTTCAGTTGATGAATATTTTGCAAATGGGAAGCAGAAATTCCAACTTGCTTCTGAGCTAAATTTAGAAGTTTCGAAAACTACATTACCATTGGCATCTTTTACTTTTATATAACCAGAACCAAAAGCACAACAAATACCGTCGTTACCACTATCTTTTATTCGTAACGTATAACAATCGTCGGGCAAACAAACTTCGCGTATAGTTTTATCAGAAGGTAATACTGCAGCTCCATTTTCAATCATAAGTGTATCACCTTTACTATTTATCACATACCAAATAGTTTCAGTAGGATATAAATCGTATTGAGTTTCAATTTGTAAGGCTGCTCCAGGAACCCTTTCAATAGTGCATAAGGTATCAAATTCTATTGTATCACCATTTGCCATTTCAATTCTAGCCTTAACATTTAAGGTATTTATGCTAGGTTTTAAGTTAGTATATTCTGTTTGTAGAATAATCTCGTCTCCAAAATACCAATTACCTTGCTTGCAAATTGTAGGATTAACTCCATCGAATTTAGCACAAACTTTATTAATAGGAATATTTCCTGTATTTATTATACCGAAATATAAGGTGGTAGAATCGTTGCATTGGTAAGTTGAAGAACCTTTAAAATAACTAACTTTAGCTGAGGCATTAGGATTGGGATTAATACTCGATTTCCCGTCTAAAAAATTAGGATTTACGCCCATTGGGTCTAGCCAATCTTTCAAACGTGTATCAGGGGTGCCCCCTCCTTCCCAGCTTACAGAAAACTTGCCGTAATAATCGTTAATACTATTTACACAAGTTGCTTGTCCGCCTCTTAATTGCCCAATTATACGATGATTTCTATCGAATAATGGCGATCCACTGCTCGCAGGCTCAGTAGTTCCTAAATCCCAAGCCCTCACTAACCAATAATCTAGATTTGGATTAGGACATACATAACAAGAGTCGGCCAATAAATCATAGTCCTTACTTATTTTCTTAATATCACCACGTGGATGGTGTATACCTGTAGCGGAATCAGGCAAAGTTCCACTTTTATCCCATCCAGAATAATATGCGAAATATGATGCTGGTGGTGGGTTATGCATTTCAATCAATGTAAAATCGGAGACTGACCAAGAGGCTTTTAGGTCGGCACCTTGTATGGTTTGAAAAGTAGGACCATCTATAAGGCTGCAGTCTGGACTTTCGTAATTAAACATGAAAGATGAATTGCCACTTACATTGCAATGGCGTGCCGTAAGTATATAAGGACGACCATCTTCGGCTGTATTGTTTACCAAAGCGCCTGTACAATAACGCGTCCCAGCCCCATTTAACAGCATAACTACCGAACGCTTCTCCGTTTGCCAGTCGGTCCCTTCCGGACAATTAATATTTACATTACAAGCTCCAGATTGACCAAAAGAACGAGATAGATTTTCGGTTAAACCATAAACAATATGGCGTAAATAGAATTGAAGTGATGAAGCTTTATTGGAATAAAAACGGAGGTACAAAGTATTACCTTCTAAAGGCCAACTTAAAAAATTGCCATTTTTAGTTAGGTCATATTTAGAGTACGGACCCAGGATTTGCTTTTTTTCGTTCGAAATTTCGAAAGCTGTAAAATTGTCTAAATTCATATCTTCAAGTAGAAGATTTAGACTTCGTGCATCTTCACTTTCAATTTTTAAAACTTTGGAATATAATTCTTTAGAAGATTTATTTAAAGTGATATTATAGGTTTGGTTTATAGGAATTTCCACCCCAAAATCCATGTATTTATCGGTTCCAAGATTGGGTTTCAAGCCTTCAGTAGGCCTTTTAATATTCGCTAATGAAAGCGTATCATTTTGAGCCCAAGAAAAGCTTGCCAGAGAAAATAATATTATATAAATTGAAAATGGTTTCATGGTGAAGTATAAAAGTAGTTAATTTGCCTCAAAGGGATGAAAAAATTAATTCAAATATTTCTAACAGTCCGCCCAATTAATGTACTTGTAAGTATAATTTATTCATATTTAGCTTATTGGTATATTGGTAAAGAAAATCTCGGTTTATATTTTGCAATGGCTACTGGCTTTGGGTTAGCAGCGGGGAATATTATCAATGATATATATGATTGGAAATCAGATGATATAAATAAAGCATATAAAGCAAGACTTTATAAGATAATTGGAGTAAAAAATGCCAAAATTGTGTATGCTTTTTTTACTCTTTTAAGTGTGATTTCAGCAATCTTATCATTTCAAGTGGCTATAATTATTGTAACATTACTTGCTAATATTTTATTGTATCTATATGGAAAATATGGAAAATATTGGGGTTTTTTAGGCAATTATACGGTAGCTTTTTTAAGTGCATTATGTATTGCGAGTCCGTTAATTACCGAGCGAAACATTGTAGCCAATAAGTTCGAGATTTTATCCATGTTAACCTTTATTGCATTTGCATATAGTTTTATGCGTGAATGGGTTAAGGATTTTGAAGATTTAAAGGGTGATATAAGAATGGGTGCTAAAACTGGGGTAATTCGGATGGGGGTTAAGCGCTCTTATACCCTATTACGTGTATATGCTTATTTCTTAGGCATATTGTTGTTATATATTCCATTGGTTTATAAAAACTACTTCTATTTTATTTGGTTACTTTTGTACATCCCAATTCTGTATTACTTTTTAGGAAGGTATAGTAAGAGAAAAATGAAACTTATTTCTTCTCTTTTAAAAGTGTTGTTTTTAAGTGGATTAATAGTGTATTTTGTATAGTATGCGTAGAATAATTTTAGGGTCGAATTCGCCTAGAAGACTTCAATTATTAGAAGGTGCTGGTTTTCAAGTTACTCGAATTTCGAGCGGAGCTGATGAAGATTTCGAAACAAGTATGAATTTAGAGGAGGTTGCTATGTATTTGGCAGAGAAAAAAATGGATGCTATAGCCCCTCAAGAAGATATAGTTCTAACCGCGGATACTACTGTAGTTTTTCCTGATTTAATTTTAAATAAGCCAGAAAATGAAGCAGAAGTGCGGTATATGCTGGGTAAACTTAGCGGAAATATGCACAAGGTTATAACAGGTGTATGTATGCGTAAAGGAGATCAGAAAGTCTTGTTTAAAGATGAAACTAAGGTATGGTTTAGAGAATTGACAGAAGAAATTATAAGTCATTACTTAAAAACTGGAAATCCATACGATAAAGCTGGCGCTTATGGCATTCAAGATAGTATAGGATATTTAGGAATTGAGCGTATTGAAGGCTGTTTTTATAACGTAATGGGATTGCCTATACGCAAGGTTTATGAGCAATATATAAAGTTTTAAATATGAGAATTGTAACAACGATACCTCACCCAATAGTTAAGATATCTGTATTCCAAATGAATCAAAAATTCTTGCTTAAAATGGAATTAGGTGCTTACGAACAAACATATAAATTAGCAGAAGATGAAGTAAGTTCAATTGAACAACTTCAGGATATATGTAATCAGGATTTTATGAAATCGGTTTTAGATAGATTTATTTCTATGCGCGGCGATTTTGAAAAAGCCTTATCTTCAAGTAATAAGGGCGAAACTACTGCTTAATAAAGTTAGTAGTTTGGGTTCCATTCGGAGTTTCTAGGTATAAATTATACATTCCTGGTCGCAAGAATTCGATATTAATGGTAGACTCTTCTCCTGATCTTAATAATTTTCCATCAACCGAGTAAATGTAATACTTGGTATTGGCAGGCATATTTTTAATATTTAGCTGCGATTGGGCTGGATTAGGGAATATTTTTATGGTGTTCAATTCATTCTCAGCTTCAGATACTAAAGGATTCTTTTGTAGTTTAATATCGCGACTTGTAGTGAAGGTTGAAATAAAGTTAACGGTTTCTGTTTTGGTAATATATCCATCAGCAAAGTAAGAAACGCTAAATTGACC
>DATCKI010000254.1:0-17247 GCA_036562365.1 Bacteroidia bacterium
CGCGTAATCTACAAAATGGAAGCAGGAGCTATTGAGTTTATGGATGTTTTAAACGAACCTTCTTAATAATTTGAATTATGAATTTAAGATCGAGAAATAAAGTCAGTGTAGAATTCAACATGAGTTCTATGACCGATATGATCTTCTTATTGCTCATCTTCTTCATGATTCTCTCTACCAAAGTAGCAGAAAATAATGTGATGAGGGTTGATCTGCCTAAAGGTTCTTCTGGAGAAAGTTCTACTGTAGGAGTTCGTGTAAGTGTAGATAAAGATTTGAACTATTATGTTGGTCAAAAACAAGTTCCATTCGAAGCTATTGAAGGCGAACTTCAAGCTAAATTAGCTGGCGTACCAGATGCTAAGGTGGAAATTGCTGTAGATAAAACAAACGAATACGATGTATTTGTGAAACTGGTTGACTTAGTTTACGTTAAAAATGGTTGGAAACCTATTATTGTCACCGACCGTAATGGTAAATAATGAACCTTTTTCAAGCTCAAGTGTAATAAAGAAGAAAACACTCTATGGATAGTCGTAGTACTACATTCGATAATACAGCTGGAATTATAACTACAGTAGTTATACACGTTATAATTGCACTTTTACTTTTATTCTTGGCTATGCCAGAATTAAAGTTAGATCCCCCCTTGCCTCCACCTTTAGAGTTAGATCTTGAATTTGCTGGAGGGATGACAAGCGGAGGTAATAATAATCCTGTACAAGATAAAGCTGCTCCTAACACTCCTAATACGGCTCCTACTCCAACTAAAACAACGAGTTCGGCCGAAAATACAATGACTGCTACACAAGGAGCAGATTCTAAAGCGAGTGGAAGCTCTCCTACTCCCAATACTAGTAATAACACGTCTGCTACATCTCAACCATCTATAAATTCAAATGCTTTAATGGGTAAAGCAAGTAGCTCTGGAACATCAGGTTCAGGTGCTGGTAGTTTGGGTCAAGGTGGTGGAGATGGTCCTGGCCCTGGAGGTCCCGATAATATGGGATATAGAGGTGCAAATGGAATTAATTTACACGGGTTAACTGGGCGTGGATTTAAAGAAAAACCAGGTCCTATAGAAAAAGATGCTATCCGCGAAGAAGGTACTGTAGTAGTGCAAATTCGTGTAAATAATGCTGGCATTGTAACCGAAGCCTTAACCGAAGGATTCAAAATTCCGGATGGTATCCCTAAAACAACTATTACCGACCCTCAACAAAAACTTATTGCTCGTAAAGAAGCTTTGAAATATAAGTTCACCGAAGCAAATAAAGGTTTTGATGATACAGGTTATATAGTGTATACTTTTAAATTCAGAAATTAAGTTGACATACAACGAAGTTTTAGATTATTTATTTAGCTCGCTCCCCATGTTTCAACGTGTGGGAGCGGCTGCTTATAAGAATGACCTCTCAAATACCATTAATTTGTTGGCCGCTTTAAAAAATCCTGAAAAAGATTTAGTTTGCATACATATAGCTGGCACAAATGGTAAAGGTTCTACTTCACATATGTTGGCTTCTATTTTTCAGGAAGCCGGATTTAAAACAGGCTTATATACTTCGCCACATTTGGTAGATTTCCGCGAGCGAATTCGCATTAACGGTGAAATGGTTCCGGAACAATTTGTAATCGATTTTACTCTTCAAAATAAAGAGGTATTTAATAAAATTGGGCCTTCATTTTTCGAAATGACTGTAGCTATGGCATTCGATTATTTCAAAAAAGAAAAGGTCGATATTGTAATATTAGAAACGGGAATGGGTGGACGATTAGATTCAACCAATGTTGTAAAACCACTTGCGGCTCTTATAACAAATATTGGATTTGACCATACTGCATTCTTAGGCGAAACCTTAGAGTTAATAGCTGCTGAAAAAGCTGGAATCATTAAAGAAAACACTCCAATTATCATTTCCGAAACCCAAGTTGAAACGCAAGAAGTTTTTAAAAAGAAAGCTGCTGAAATGCATTCTGAAATTCATTTTGCAGATCAAAGAACTAAATCTGAACTTTTAAAAGAAGATTATTCCAAAGGAATCAGTACTTATAAAGTAGAAAGTAAAAACTACCAATTCGAAGTAAATCTACCCATAATGGGCATATATCAACAAAAGAATTTACTAGGTGTAATTACTTGTATAGAAGTGTTGAGAGAGCAATTCCCACAGATACATCTAGAGCACATAATAACTGGTATAGAGAAAGTTAAAATAAATACTGGATTAAGAGGCCGATGGGAAATATTAGGACAAAATCCACTTTGCATAGCCGATACGGGGCATAATAAAGCTGGTATGACCTATATACTTGAGCAATTAAGCAAATTGCCTTACCAAAAATTATATATGGTAATTGGTATGGTGAATGATAAGGATATAAGTGGAATATTAAAAATGTTGCCTAAAGATGCATTTTATATATTCACACAAGCTAAAATCCCAAGAGCTTTAGCTGTAGAAGATTTATATGAAATGGCGAAAAGTATAGGTTTACAGGGCGAAAAGGAAAAGGATGTAAAAGCAGCATTTATACGTGCAAAAAGCTTAGCAAATGCAAACGATATAGTCTTTGTAGGTGGCAGTACATTTGTAGCAGCCGAACTTGTATAAAATCTGAATTCTTAAAGTGAAATGAAATTTCTACTTTTGGTGAAAATATTAAAAGAATGAAATTTCAAATATCAAGTACCAAGAAACAAGATGACAAAGCGCATCGTATATATTTAACCCAATCAAAATCAATCTCTAAAATCTCTAGCTTATCAAAAGCAGAATTAGCCTATGCTAAGAAAGAATTAGAAGGAGATAATGATATTTTAGATCTCAATAAATTAGATTTTCGAATATTAATCGTAAACGAAAAGGCTGAGAAAAATACAGAAGCGAGATTAGAGAATGCTCGTGTAGCGGGGAATAAGGCATTTGGTTTTATAAAAACAAACAAGATTAGCAACTTCCAGATTATAGAAGCTGGAATGGATACTGAGTATGCTGAGGCATTTTTAGAAGGGCTTTTACTTTCAGCATACGAATTTAAAAAATACTTTAGCTCGAAAGATGCCGCTGAGAAATCAGGAAAAATAAGCATAGTAGGAAAATTAAATTACAAAGCTGTAGAGCAATTAGCACAGGCAGTTTATTTCACAAGAGATTTAGTAAACGAGCCATTTAACAAGCTTGGAGTTGCAGAGTTTGTGAAACAAGCTAAAGCTATGGCAAGTGCATCTGGAGTTAAGATAGAGGCATTCAACAAAAAGAAAATAGAATCATTAAAAATGGGTGGTTTACTTGCAGTAAATCAAGCAAGTTTAAACGAGCCTGCATTTGTAGTTTTAGAATATAAAGGAGCTAAAGCTAAAAATAAAAAGCCAGTAATTTTTGTTGGTAAAGGCGTGGTTTACGATACAGGTGGAGCAAGTTTAAAACCATCGAATGGTATGGAAACCATGAAGTGTGATATGGCTGGAGCTGCAGCAGTAGTTGGAAGTATAAAAGCCATAGCAGATGCAAAATTACCTGTACATGTAATTGGATTAATTCCATTAACTGATAATGCTATTGGAAATGCAGGTATAGTACCAGGTGATGTAATTACCATGAGTAATGGTAAAACGGTAGAGGTATTAAATACCGATGCAGAAGGCCGATTAATTTTAGCAGATGCATTAACCTATGCACAAAAATTAAATCCAGAAATTGTTATCGATTTAGCAACCTTAACGGGTGCAGCTGTAAGAGCTATTGGAGATGTTGCCATTGCAGCAATGGAAGTAAATGCTGGTAAACATAAAGCAAATTTAGATCAAGCTTCTTCAAATACATTCGAGCGTTTAGTATGGTTCCCAATGTGGAAAGAGTATGGCGATATGATTAAATCTGACATAGCAGATATAAAGAATTTAGGTGGTTCTGAAGCTGGTCAAATTACAGCGGCTAAATTCTTAGAACATTTCACCAATTACCCTTGGGTGCATTTAGATATTGCTGGTCCTGCTTTCTTAGCTCGACCATCAGCCTATAGAAGTAAAGGCGCTACTGCTGTGGGAGTACGCTTATTATTTAACTTCGTTAAAAATCTATAGAAATGATTCGCGTAGGAATTACAGTAGGTGATATTCATGGTATAGGTCCAGAGATTATCATCAAAGCTTTAAATGATAAGAGAATTACAGAAATCTGTACTCCTATTATTTATGGGAATCCTAAATTATTTAGTTTCTATAAAAAAGGAATTAAAGAGTCTGATTTCTTTTATCATGCTATTAAAGATGTTAGTCAGGCCGTAAATGGGAAAATAAACTTAATTACTTGTTGGACCGACGAGGTTAAGTTTGAACCAGGTAATGCTAATGCTGCATTTGGAGGTAAAGCGGCTTTCTTATCATTAGAAGCTGCTACTCAAGATATTTTACAAGGTAAAATAGATGTTTTAGTAACCGCTCCAGTAGATAAATCAAATATCCAAAGAGAAGGTGATCCTAATTTCAAAGGACATACTGAATATCTTGGAGAAAAAACTGGTAAAAAACCGGTAATGTTAATGGTTGACCAAGATTTAAAAGTAGCTTTAGTTACTGGACATACCGCACTTAAAGAAGTTAGCAAAAGCATTACTAAGGAATTAATTATAGATAAAATCAATATAGTTCGAGAAAATTTATTACACGATTTTTCTATACGTAATCCTAAAATAGCCGTATTGGGTTTAAATCCACATAACGGAGATGATGGTTTATTTGGAGAAGAAGAGAAGAATATCATAGTTCCAGCTATACAGCATTTTAAAGAACAGGCCTTACCAGTTATGGGGCCTTTCCCTTCAGACGGGTTCTTTGCTTCGGGTTCTTATCACAAATTCGATGCTGTAATTGCAATGTATCACGACCAAGGATTAATTCCTTTTAAACTGATTGCAGGCATGGATGGAGTGAATTTTACAATGAATTTACCATTTGTAAGAGTATCTCCAGATCATGGAACTGCATTTGATATAGCTGGCAAAGGAATAGCAAATGAAATTGGAATGCGTAATGCCTTATATGCAGCTTTAGATATTTATAAATCGAGAGCTTTAAATAAAGATTTAAGCAAAAACGCACTTAAAATTTTAACTCCAGAAGAACTGAATAAACTTAAGTAAGAAGCATATTAATACAAAAAAATGCGGCAATCTAATAGGTTGCCGCATTTCTTTTTTTAATTGAGTATGAAAAATTGTAGCCTTTTGATTAAGCTCAATGAATTTATACAAGAGACTAATGTATAAAGTCTAGATTAATTAATTTTTATAACCTTACCTGAACCTGTAATAGAAATATTTACATCGTTTGGATTTCCTTTATAACGTACATCGCCGCTACCAGAAATGCTAACATTTAAAGAACTACTTACATTTACAGTAGAATTACCTGAACCAGTAGTTGAAACAATAACATTAGTAGAAGGGAAATCGTATGCATAAACATCACCAGAACCAGTAATAGTAGGTTCAAATGTTATAGCACTACCAACTAAAGTAATTTTACCACTACCCGTATTTTTAAGATCAACGGTTTCAGAGTTAAAATTCAATTTAAAGTTACCACTACCTGTATTTTTCATGATAACATTTTCACTTGTAAATACGCCTTCTACATTACCACTTCCTGTACCTGAAATGTCCATTTTTTTGATTAAGGCTGAAGAAATAAAATCAATGTCACCGCTACCTGTATTTTTAACATTAAGATTTTCTCCTAAAGCCCCATCTTTAACTTTCATGCTGCCTGACCCTGTATTTTTCAGACCAACAATTCCGTTAGCATAAACTGTGTAATGAATTTTGGTTTTTCCACTAACTGAATAACCTGGCTTTAAACCAATCTTCAATACACTACCTACTTTTTTAACTTCAACTATTTTCATAATGTTTTCTTGAGCTTCCACATCAACTGCAAAAGTTGTAGAAGGAATCACATCCACATTACCAACACCATCAAAGTCAATTTCATCAAAACTACCCACATCAAATTTTTGGGTAATCATTTCCCCCTGCCCTGTTTTCACACATGACATTAAAGTCACGATAAATGCTACTAAAATTAAACCTATTTTTTTCATAAAGTAATTTTTTACAAAGTTAATCAAATCCCGACACCACAAACGCATAACCATCTAATTTTAATAGCTTTAGACAAACTGCAAAAAATCCAAGTCGAATTGTATTATAACTAAAACTAATCTATCATTTCGATAGACTAATAGAGAGTAAGTTTCGATTAATTATAACTTATTAGAGAGTTTAGGCATAAAAAAAGGGACTAAATAGTCCCTTTTAATCTATTAATTTCAGTAGTATTATTTACCATTATACTTAGTCCATGTATCTGTTCTACCTAATAGTTTGAAAGAACAAATAGAGCCTCTCATATCTAAAGTAGTAGCACTTTTAATAGTAATTTTTCCACAATAAGTTTTTCCAGATTCTGGATCATACACGGTACCATCCTTGAACACTCCATCCCCTTCATAAACAAAATCTTTAAGTATAGTTAATCCAAGACGAGGTCTAGATCGTAAACTTACTTCGGGGTTATTAACATCGACTTTAGGTTTACCAGTTGTGGGGTCATTAGGCTCTTTTAACCAAACCGTTTTACCATAATATTTATCTTTAATTTTTTCGATTTGAACGCGTGCTTTACCATGTCCAGGAGTCCAAACTCCAATAATCATGCTTTCTGAAACTTGAGCAAATCCAGAAAATTGAAAGATGCAAAGTAAAAACGCTAATAAGCTTAATTTTTTCATATACACAGTAGTAGTATTTAAGTGTTTATTTGATTAATTCTAAGTTACACTAATTAAACGATTCATCCAACTAAAAGATGCATTTTAGTTTGAAAAAATAAAAATTAATCAAAAAAAATCCCGCTATAAAAGCGGGATTCTATTAAGGTTTTATGTATCTAAAATCGTGGCCAGCTTGCAATTGGACCACAAATTCGTACATCAGTTTAATTACATTTTCAATATCATCTAAATGAACTGTTTCAACGGTAGTGTGCATATATTTCAGCGGGAGAGAAATTAAAGCGGAAGCCACTCCTTCGCCGCTATAAGCGAAAGCATCAGTATCGGTTCCAGTACTTCTGCTAGCTGCAGCGCGTTGGAAAGGGATATTATTTTTCTCAGCCGTTTCAATAATCATGCGTAGTAGATTATTTTGCACCGCAGGCCCATATGTTAAAACGGGACCTAAACCACAGCGTTGGTCGCCTTGTTCTTTAGCGTCGTAAAGAGGAGTTTTCGTATCGTGGCAAACGTCGGTAATAATAGCTACATCTGGTTTAAGGCGTCGGCTAATCATTTCAGCGCCACGAAGTCCAATTTCCTCTTGAACTGCATTTACAGCATAAAGAGTAAAAGGAAGTTTAATATCATTTTCAGACAAGCGTTTAACCACCTCAGCAATCATAAAGCCACCAATGCGGTTATCTAAAGCTCTACCAGTTAAGAAGCGGTTATTTAAGTACATAACTTCGTCTTGGTAAGTAATTACACTACCAACGTGTATGCCCATTTCAAGAACTTCAGCTTTAGATTGAGCCCCAACATCAATGATGATATTTTTCATAGAAGGGGCATCTTCTTTATCCGATTTACGAACGTGAATGGCAGGCCACCCGAAAACGCCTGGTACAATACCTTTATCAGTATGGATATTAACGCGCATACTTGGTGCAATTTGATGGTCGGAACCACCATTGCGGATAACGTAGATTAGGCCATCATCGTTAATATAATTAACGAACCAGCTAATCTCATCTGCATGAGCTTCAATAACCACTTTATAATCGGCACCTGGATTTACCACAGCCACAGCATTGCCATAAACATCAGTTATAAATTCAGATGCATAAGGTTTTAGGTATTCCATCCATAACTTTTGTCCAGAGGTTTCGAAACCTGTAGGAGAGGCGTTATTCAGATAGGATTCTAAAAAAGCTTTACTAGAATTATTCATTTTATTAAATAGCGGAAACTTTAAAAGTATAAGATTCCATAACTTGGTTAGCTAATAATTTTTTGCATGCTTCATCAGCAATTGCTTCAGCAGATGCTTGGTCATTTGCTTCAATGGTTAAGGTAATATGTTTACCTACACGCACGTTTTCTACGGTATTTAAACCGATGTTTTTAAGACCATTAGATACCGCTTTACCTTGAGGATCTAATAATGCCTCATGTGGCATAATATCAACTTCTGCTTTGAATTTCATAAAATTTATGATTAAGTATGGAAATTATAATATAACTAATTAATGCTGGAATTGCAGCTGCAAAGGTAAGGAAAATGGCTAATCCCAGAATCCAAAATATCAACAATACCTTCAAATAATCTTTCTTGATATTGAAGCCTTTAAACTTCAATGCAATTAATGGTAAAGGCGATACTAATAAATAACAACTCAATACTATTATAGCTAATACAGCCCATACATTATCTAAAAAATCAGGGAAATCGAGGCATGATTTACCTTCTAAAGCCCAAATTACAAAAGAAGCTAAGATTAATGCATTTGCTGGAGTTGGCAATCCAATAAAACCAGTAGTTTGACGTGTATCATTATTGAATATAGCTAAACGCCATGCCGAGAAAACAGGAATTAATAATGCCAACCATTTAGCTTCGTATCCCAAGAATTCATATCCCTGAATGTCTATTAATTGAAACATGAAAAAACCTGGTAATACTCCAAATGTAACTACATCGGCTAATGAATCTAGGTCTTTACCTATACCTCCATCAGCCTTGAATAATCTAGCAGCAAAACCATCCAAAAAATCGGCAATTGCAGAGATTAACATAGCGTAAAATGCGTAAATAAAGTAATTGTTTAGAACCAAAAATATCCCAACACATCCAGAGAATAGGTTGATGGAAGTTAGAATATTTGCTATATTTTTTGTGATTTTATTCATGAATGTTGCAAAGGTACAATTTTGAATAGGAAAAAAAATTTAGGTGAGTTGGAATAAGGATAACCAATCTGATTTAACCGATTCTACAGAATAATTTTGTTCAATTTTAGGGCGTGCTTTCGCTCCCAATTCTTCTCTAAGTGTCGGATTTTCAATTAATAATTGAAGATATTTTTCCCAATCTTCTTCGTTCTTACAAATAAATCCATTCACTTGGTCATCAACTATTTCTACATTAACACCAACTGGCGAAACCAAAGCAGGAATACCCAAGGCCATGTATTGAATAGCTTTAAATCCGCATTTTCCTTTAGCCCAGAGGTCTTCTTCTAAAGGCATAAGTCCAATATGTAAATTCAATAAATCTTCAATTTCTCTTTCCTTATTCCAAGGTATCCATTTCATTTTTGGGAAAGAGAATTCGGGTTGAGAATCGCAAATAACACAAAACTCAACATTATCGTATTTATTCAGTATTCGTTCTATAGTTGGTAGCATAGGATTTAAGTACTTCAAGGTACTATGAGTTCCGGTCCAACCAAAAACGACTTTTGAATTTTTGTGAGATTGAATTTTATTATGTCCATACAATGTATCCACCGTAGTAGGTATGCGTTTACTTTGAGGGGAATATTTTTGCCCCCACTCGCACAGATAATTGTTTCCGCCAGAGATACAATATGCCAATGAAGCTAATTGTGAAGCCTGAATCCAATTTTTAAAACGTTCAAACATTTTATTGCTTGAAGATGAATTAGGGATCCAAATAGCATCATCTAAATCGAAGATTACTTTCGCTTTTGTGAGATTTTTTAAAGGTTTTCTTAAGAAAGAAATTCCGATAGGATCTAATTCTCTATGTATAAAAACATAGTCGTATTCATCGGCTTTTTTAATAATATTCCAGCGTTTGTACCAACCTTTAAACAAGGCCCAAGCCTTATTAAAGATATAACCTTTAGAGTATAACACGTTCCAGCTCTCTTGATCCCAAAAAGGGGCAATATGGACCTCTACTCCTCTTTCTATAAGAAAGGGAATATATTGTTCAAATCTAAAGCGCTGACTCGGTGCCGCACCTGTAGGATACGGATGTACAAATAGAACCTTCAATTTTTATCCTTCTTTATTCGCTTTCGCACCAATAATAGGAGCTCTTTCGAATGGTCTATTTCTGTCGAAGTAGTAACGATAGGTTGCATATTTACGCCAAACATGCGCACCTAAGTTTTCGCAAACATGTAACATTTTAGGGTTAAAATCGCCTATCCAATTCAGAATAGTGTATTTATAACGTCCTAAAGTTGCAATGTCAGTTTCTGCGTATTTAATCATGGTTCCTTCAACCCCTTTACCTTGGAAGTCTTTTACCACCCCGAAGATAATTCCATACATAGTTTGTGGATGTCTGAATTTACGGTAGAAAACATATTTCAATTTACCCCATAAATTAAGGTTTCCGTTTACGTATTTCATTACCTCATTTAGCTCAGGTAAGTTGATATAAAAACCAATAGGTCTATCTTTTTTAAATACAAAAAGAACTATATCTGGATCATAAACTTGCTTAAGACCTTTGTAAGTTTTCATAGCGGCTTCGTAAGTAAGAGGCTTGAAACCATCGTGTCCGCCCCAAGCATCGTTGTAAACCTCCATGAAATTTTTCGCAAATTTATCATCACTCCAACCACGTATATTGGTCGTATAGATTTCTGGATCGCGAGCTAGCATTTCTGCTTTACGAACGAAAACTTCTTGCGCTGGAGCTAATAAATCTCTCCAGAATACATGTTGTTCGTAATAAACATCGAAACCATACGAAGTGAATAATTCTGGGTAGTATGGCGGATTATACGTCATACCAAAAGTTGCAGGTGCATCAAAATTTTCGATAACACATCCCCAGAAGTTTAGTTTTTCTCCCAGGTTAATGGGACCATCCATAGCTTCTAAACCACGGTCTTGTAACCATTTTTTAGCGGTATCGAACATTAAGTGAGCAGCAGCTTTATCGTTTATACACTCGAAGAAACCTACTCCACCTACTCCACTTACATTCTTAAATTCTTTGCTATAAGCCGGATTTACGAATGCAGCAATACGACCTATATTTTTTCCGTTATTATCTTTTAACACCCAACGAATTGCCTCTCCACCTGGTGAGCGTAAAAGCTTGTTACGTTTAGGGTCGAAAATCTTTTCTATTTCCTGACGTATATAAGGAATCCAATTTTTGTCGCCTTTATAAATGCTGCGCTCTACCGCAAACCATTCATTTTCTAACTTTTCATTGGTAACAGGTACTATTTGCATAATCCTAATTTTAGAGCGAAGGTAAAAAATATAATGAGAGGCCCATTATTATTTACAGTCAAATCATCCATTCACCCACAACAACTACCTAATCCTCAATATCTTCAGGCAATTCTTCTAAGAAGCTATTAACAAATTTAGCCCCTAAAGTATCCATTTCAAATCTTGGGATAGCAAAAGACGGAGATAAAATTCTTTTATATTCAGCTTGATTACCCAATATTTTCATGGCCTCAGCCACGTCTTTATCATGCTTCAATTCCCAAACCAACTTACCACTTGTATAGTAATATCGAGCAACAATTTCGGCCTCTATTAAAGGCTTTATTTGGGCTTTATGCATATGTAAAGCATCAATTTTTTGTTGTTGAATTTGATTACTCAACTTATTCCAATCGTTCAATAACCCTGCAAAAGCTGGCTCTGCTCCCAAATCATTTTTTAATTGATTCAAGGTTTTCTCGGCACTGGTTTGCATGGTAAACCCTTCTTTCTGAACAAATTTCACAAAGTCGGCATATTCGTTATCGCTTATGGTAAAATTTTCTTTATCGCTAATTGAAGAATGATTTGCTTTATAATACGAAGCGTATTTAAAAATCAAATTTTGAGAAATTAAAGCCATGGTTACTGGATGTAAGACTTCGTCGAAAACCTCAATATCTGGCATTACTCCACCACCATCGTAAACTTTACGTCCACCAGCCGTTTTAAACTCTTGTTGATTTTTAGCATTAATTTTTAATGCGGCACCATTTTCTTTTTTACCATAGTCGATAGCTTGAATACAGCGTCCACTTGGAGTATAGTATTTAGAAACTGTAACTTTTAATTGAGAATTGTATTTTAAAAAACGGGTAGTTTGTACCAATCCTTTTCCAAAACTTTTATTTCCCACAATTACAGCTCTATCATAATCTTGCAGTACACCAGCCACAATTTCTGAAGCTGAAGCAGATCTTCTATCAACCAAAACAACTATAGGCAATTGTTCATCGAATGGGTCAACAGTAGTTCCGTATTCTTTATTCCATTCTTGAATTTTTCCTTTGGTAGATACCACTAATTTACCTTTAGGTAAAAAGAGATTACAGATTTGAATAGCCTCACGTAAGAGTCCACCTGGATTACCTCTTAAATCGAACACCAAACCTTTTAAATTACCTGAAGCTTTCAGGTTAGTAAGAGCGGTACGTACTTGAATATATGCATCATCAGAGAAGCGAGAAAGTTTAATATACCCAGTAGATTCGTTTAAGAATCCGGAATAAGGGACTACATTAATTTTAATATCGGCTCTTTGTAATTTAAAGGTTTTTTCTTCACCATCGCGTTGGATTTTAATTTCGACATTAGATCCAGCAGCACCTTTTAAAAGTTGGAGGGTAGCACCAATATCTAATTTAGATACATCTTTACCATTTACGGCGACTATCAAATCACCTGATTGCAAACCTGAATTAGCGGCTGGACTATTTTCGTACGGATAAGCAATAATCAAACGATTATCGATAACTCTAAAGCTAGCCCCTATACCTCCATAACTTCCAGAGGCTGCTACACGAGCGTCTTCCACAGTATTTTCAGGATAATATACCGTATAAGGATCTAGAGAAGCCAACATAGCATCGATTCCAATTTTCATGAGTTGGCCTGGATTTGTTTCATCGACATAATAATTATGCAATTCTTTATATAGATCGGCGTGGATTTCAAGGTTTTTAGACACCTCAAAATATTCGTTTACAGCAACAAAAGCTGTAAGTCCAAGCGTAGAAACAAGCCCTAAACCAATAAAAATTCTTTTATGTTTTTGCATGAAAATCCGAATTACAATTCCGAAATGTAACGAAAAAGGAGCAAAAATGGTATGCTTAACAGAATTTTGATAGGTCAACAATTAGTAGATAAAAATTTAAGTAATCTACCTATCACTAGATATTTTAAGGCAGCGGGTCATAACCACTTCCGCCCCAGGGGTGGCATCGAGAGATACGTTTAGCGGTGAGCCAAGTGGCCTTGAAAAAATTATATTTTTTATAAGCTTCAATACCGTACTGAGAGCAAGTTGGATGGTACCTGCAAGAATTAGGTAAATAGGGTGAAATAATACCTTGATATAGTTTGATTAAGAAAATTGCAAAAGATTTAAGCCATTTATGAATCATATATTATGAATGGCGTTAATTTTAAGGACAGTTTTCTGAAGAATTTGAGTCATATCTTTCATAACCATTTCGTAATTAGGTTTTTCATTATGGTTATAGCTAAGAACGGCATGCATTTGCATAGGTTCAGGAAAGATATTAGGCATATTGAGTTTTTGAATGCGATAACATTCTCTCATCAACCTTTTGATATAATTACGTTCTACAGATTTTTTAAAGCGGCGTTTAGGGACAGCGAAGGCCATGCGCACTGGCTGAGCATCTGTTTGAAGAGCTGGAATTATTCTAAAATGAAGTATTAAACAACCATGACGTACAGAAGTACCGCCCATAAAAACCGCGCTAACGGCTTGTGGGCTCTTTAGTCTGAATGATTGAGATAGAGAATACTTCATAACGCGACTGCAAAGGTACGAAAATACCTCGTGCTGGTCAAGTTAAAAATAATTATGGCTATTCAGGATCGCGCAATAAACCTTCGGTTTTAGCCACTACTGTAGCAACTGTGGCATCACCAGTAACATTAACAATAGTTCTACACATATCGAGGATACGGTCTGGTCCCATAATTAGAGCAATACCAGCAGCAGGGATACCTACAGAGTTTAAAACTATAACTAACATTACCATACCGGCGCCAGGCACACCAGCAGAACCAATAGAAGCCAGAGTTGCCGTAACTATAATTAATAATTGATCAGCGAAAGACAAATCAATACTTAAAGCTTGGGCAATAAAAATTGCAGCAATAGCTTGGTACATACTAGTTCCGTCCATGTTAATAGTAGCTCCTAGAGGCAGAACAAACCCCGAAACTTCTTCATCTATACCTAAATTTTTTTCAGCATTTTCAATATTTAAGGCAAGCGTAGCATTGGATGAACTTGTAGAGAAACCAAGTAATTGTACAGGTTTCATTTTATTTAAAAACCAAAGGGGACTTCTTTTAGCCCAAAATTTAATAAGGGGCATATAAACAATGAATATATGTAAAGTCAAGCCAAGTGCTACAACCCCTACATATTTAGCCAAACCTAGTAATAAGCCATAAACTTCATTAGGGTTATCGCCAGCCACATCGGTTACTACAGAAGAGATCAATGCAAAGACCCCAATTGGAGCCATATACATTATAAGGTCAACCATTTTCAGCACAGCATCATTTAAACCTTGAAAAATGCTTACTACTGGAGAAGATTTTTCACGAGGAATTAGGATTAAAGCTACACCAAAAAAGATAGTAAACAATACAATTTGAAGCATTAATCCATTATCAGTAGCGGTTCGAATAAGATTATCTGGGAATAAATCGATTAAAGATTGCAATGGTTGTCGTTCTGCAAATTTTTCGGCGTTTGCAGTATTCTTTGCAGCTGCATCGGCATAAGAAGCCATTAATTTATTTTTAGTTTCTTGAGGGATACCATCGCCAGGTCTTAGCGTATTAGCTAAAAGAACACCTATAGAAATTGCGCAAACAGTAGTAGTCAAAAATATTCCTATAGCTTTTCCTCCCATTCTACTTAACTTAGAAACATTTTCTAAGCTAGTAACACCAACGATTAAAGAAGTTACAATCATAGGAATTGCAATCATCTTTAATAAATTCACGAAAATTGTTCCAAAAGGTTTTACATAAAATGTAGTAAACTGAGCCCAACCAGCATTTACAGCAATAACCCCAAAAATTAAACCAAGTATAATACCAGCAATAATCTGTATGTGTAAAGGAATTTTTTTCATGAATTTAAATAGTTGTTCTAGTAGTTCTTTGTAATAAAATATGGTCGGCAATTACTAGTGCGGTCATAGTTTCAACTATAGGAACAGCTCTAGGTAAAACGCATGGGTCGTGACGCCCTTTGGCCTGCAAATCTACAGATTCACCTTTAATATTTACAGTTTCTTGAACCTTAGAAATAGTTGCGGTTGGTTTAAAAGCAATACGCATAACTATATCTTCGCCATTACTAATTCCACCTTGCACACCACCCGAATTATTGGTTTTTGTTTTAATATTTCCATCAGCATCTGAATAGAAAATATCATTTAGTTCGCTACCTAATTTAGTAACAGAATCGAATCCGCTTCCAAATTCTATTCCTTTTACAGCATTAATAGAGAGCAGAGCGGCACCTAATTCGGCATGTAATTTGGCATAAACGGGACTTCCCAAGCCTGGTGGCACGTTAGAAATTATGATTTCTATAATACCTCCACATGAATCTCCAGCTGTACGAATAGATTCAATAAAATCTATCATTTTTCGCGCGGTATCGGGGTGTGGGCAACGGATATCGGATTCGTAGACTTGTAATAAATCCAATTCAGAATAAGGAACGGGAACAGAGATATTATGAATTTGTTTCACATAAGCTCTGATTTGAATTCCTTGAGAATTTAGCCAATCTAAAGCGAGAGAACCTGCGGCCACGCGTATAGCCGTTTCGCGCGCAGATGATCGTCCCCCCCCCATATGATCGCGAAGTCCATACTTTTTCAAATATGTATAATCGGCATGAGATGGTCTAAACACCTCTTCTAAATTCTTATAATCTTCTGAATGTTGGTCTTTATTTTTGATTAGAAATGCAATAGGAGCACCAGTACTAGTATTTTGAAAGACACCTGAAAGTATTTCAACCTGATCTTCTTCTTTACGTTGAGTAGTTAAATTGCTTTGTCCGGGTTTACGTCTATCCAAATAGTCTTGAATAAAATCGAGATCTACATTAAATCCGGCAGGAAAACCGTCTAATACACCACCAATAGCTTTACCATGAGATTCTCCAAAGGTTGTTAATCGTAATAATCGCCCTATAGTATTCATATTACATATTCAAATTAATTCTACGCGAATTCATATCGAGGTGATGCATAAAGAAAGCCCAACGGTCGGCCCATTCATATACTTCTTGCATCTTATTATTACCTGTAGCTTCTTGGTTAATACGCACAATTATTGCAGCATTTTTACCAAACTTATCTTGAAGTGTGGCAGCCATTTTTAAGGTATGAATAGGAGAAACACTTTTATTCGTCAAATCGCATTCTAAGAAGAATGCAGGATAATTTTTATTATCGTTTAAGTTATGTATTGGCGATAATTTTAATAGGTTTTGGAATTCCACAAAATCGGTTACCGAACCAAAATCTCTACGCCAAGCAGAGGCATTGATATAACGTTCGTAATTTACCAAATCGAACAAACCATTTTTAGCAATGATGGCTTTAAACCATTCAGGATTTTGATTTACCACACCCATTAAAACTGCCGCTCCACCGTCTTCGCTTCCAGCTACAATTTTCCCAGGAGCAGTTACTTTTATATCGAAAAGGTGCTTAATTGCACTATGTAAGTCTGATATTGATTTATGTTTATTTAGGCCAGCACCAGCTTCGTACCAGGCATCGCCTAATTCAGTTCCTCCACGTGGGTGTATAGAAACGAAAATTCCACCTGAATTCAAGAAAGGTAAACGGAATGAAGAAAAAGAATAACGTAAAGGTCTCCCCCAGCATCCATTCGAATAAATTATAGCTGGATGCGAACCGTCGAACTTCACACCTTTTTTATAGTAAAGTTGTATAGGAATTTCTGCTCCATCAGAGGCCTTTGCGTAAATTTTTTCAGTTACAAAATCGCTTGTATCATAATCCCCTTTATAACTAATAAACGACTCAATTTCATTTGTTTGAGGCACAAGTTTAAACACTGTACTAGGCAAATAAAGACTTCGATAAGAGAATAATACATCTTTATAATCTGGTCGGCCCATTAAGCCATCTAAAATACC
>DATCKI010000255.1:0-3603 GCA_036562365.1 Bacteroidia bacterium
AAACACTCTAGTTTACAGACGAAGATTTGCACCTAAAAATGTACCAAATTCTACCTTAGGTTATTATTATCATCATGATTTGCAACAAAAAGTAACTCCCGACTATTTTGGGTCTGATTTTTACGTAGTAAAGCTAGATGGAGTAGTGGGCGATGGGATGGTTAATTCAACCACTCTAGACCTTTTTAAATGGTCGAGATATTTAACCCAACATCCTGAATTAAGTTCTAAATTATTTAGCGAGTTTCAATTAGAAAATGAACAATCAACTAATTATGGATATGGGTGGTTTATATCTCAAAATAAAAAGTTTGGTAAAAAAGCATACCATAGTGGTTCTTGGGCCGGATATTTAACAAGTATAGAGAAGTATTTAGAGGAAGATTGGACTGTTATCATATTGCAAAACATGAATTTAGAAAACACTTTATTCCCAACTAAATCCATTCAAAAACTTCTGTACAACTTACCTATTGAAAACAGAATAGAATTAGACACAACTATTCAAAAAAAATATGTTGGAGTTTATAAGCCTGAAAAAGGGAAAGACATAGAAGTATTTTTCGATAAGGGTAGATTATACGTGCTTTTCAATAATACCATTGAATTAGATTTAATACCAGTTAGAGAGAATAAATTTATAGTCGAAGGATTTACTCCAGAAGTTACATATACATTTAACTTAACGAATAACAATAAAATTCAGCTCTTAATAGAACAAGTTGAAATGGATGTTGAAATTTTGGCTGAAAAAGAATAGATAGCACGACTTGATTAAAATTTTACCTTTGTCGCACATTTTTTTAGCATGAAAAACACATATGCATTAATTACTGGAAGCTCTTCAGGGATTGGACTTGAAATGGCAAAAGAAATTGCCAAAAAAGGTTATAATTTAATTTTAGTTAGTATTGAAACAGAAAAACTTCAAGAATTAAAAGAAGAACTTTCTAAAGAATACAATGTAAAAGTAGAAGTTTTTTCAAGTAACTTAGCTAGAAAAGAGGCTGCACAAGAGTTATACGACTATTGCAAACCTTTCGATGTAGAGATTTTAATTAATAATGCAGGTTTTTTCTTCTTTGGTCAAATTATATATGCTGATCTTGAAAAAGCTGCTAATAAAATTCAATTGCACGTATTAACAGTATCTTTATTATGTACCTTATTTGGTAAAGATTTTAAAGAAAAAGGAAGAGGTTATATTATGAATACCTCATCTATGTCGATATACAAAGAATTCCCAACTATAGGTTATTACGGAGCAACCAAAGCATATTTGAATTATTTCACTAGAGCATTACGATACGAACTTAAATATTATGGAGTAAATGTTACCTGCTTATTACCTGGGGCAACAATTACGAATTTATACGACCCTAACGTAGTTAACTTAGAATTAGGTCGTAAAACAGGTATAATGTTACCTGCTGATTTTGTAGCTAAACAAGCTGTAAAAGACATGTTTAAAGGGAAAGCAAGGTCGATACCAGGGCTTTCAACCAAGCTATCAGTTATGTTTATGAAGATTTTACCAGAATGGGTAATTTACCAAATACGCTCGTTAAAAATGGTAGAAAAATTGATAGAACCTAAAAAGTAATATAAAAAAAGAGGCTGAGAGTAAATTTCAGTCTCTTTTATTTTAGTTTAGTTTCAACGCCTAGAATGAGGCAATGAATAACTTTAATATGAATTTCTTGAGCTCTATCTGCGAAATCAGACTTAGGAGCGCGTATTTCCACATCGGCAATTTCGGCTAATTTACCACCGTCTTTACCAGTAAGTGCTATAACTTTCATTCCCATTTCTTTTGCTCTAACTGCGGCCATACAAACATTGGTACTATTTCCGGATGTACTAATGGCCAGTAAAACATCGTGAAATTTCCCAAAGGCTTCAACCCCACGACTAAACACATAATCGTAACCATAGTCGTTACTTACACAGGTCAAATAAGACGGGTCTGAAAGCGCAAGAGCTGGTAAGGCACGGCGATCATTTCTAAAACGGCCGCTTAACTCCTCTGCAAAATGCATAGCATCGCACATACTGCCACCATTTCCGCAAGAAAGAACCTTATGGCCCGACTTAAACGCTGCCACTAAAATATCAATAGCAGCTTCTATCTTGCTTATATTGGCAGGATCAGAAATAAATGTATTTAATATCTCTTGAGCTGAACTAAGCTCCTTACGAATTTGGTCTTGCATAACTACAAAATAATGAATAAATATTTTGAAAGAAACAATATTCCTATATTTTTGTATTACGCCAAATCAATACATAAAAATCGTAATGAAAAAACTAATACTATTATTAACTGCTCTACTCCCCCTATTGTCTTTCGCTCAAGACATTGACACTGACGATAATTGTTTTGTCCAATACATGAAACTTTTTGAAAAAAGAGGTGGATACGATGTGGTAGATGGTATGTACGATAATGCGATTTTATCTATCCGAAATGGAACTAAATGCGATTGTTATGTTGCTAAAGTTAAAATCGAAAACAAGCTTATTAAAGCTATTCACGTTAGATTTAGCGACGGTTCTTACGATTTATTCGACCCTCAATACAAATACAAAGAAGATTGGACTGTTGTAGCCGGTAAATCTAGAACTCGTGTTACTGTTGATGAAAGATTAATTGATGTTTTCTTACCTAATTTCTTAAAACCTAAGAAAAAGGATTATGAGAAAGCTCCTCTACCGAACTTAGATGATTTATAATCTATATAACTTTTGAAGCCGTTTCTAAAAGAAACGGCTTCTTTTTTTTTTAGAAATTGATATCCAATGGTTAGCTCCACAAATTAGCCAATTCCTATAATTATATATTCAGCAAAACTGCTTTTTAGATATCAGAAACTTTAAATAATTGATCTATTTCAACACCTTTTTCAGTCCTTTTCACTGTTGCACACTCATTATATGCATCGTGCTCGAACATCAAAATCCAGTTCTCATCAACCGCGCGATTAAAATACAATTCTCGCTCCCGCATAGTATCTAATGGTCTTATGTCGTATGCTAGAACCCAAGCTGGTTTTAAGTGATGAATACTTGGAGCTAAATCTGCACAATACAAAACCTTTTTATCTCCCACAGTAATTAATGGAAGCATTTGTGCATCGGTATGGCCGTTAACGAATATAAACTCCATAGATGTGCCCAATTTTGAACCTTCTTTCAAGAAATTCAATTGACCACTTTCTAATAAAGGTGAGAAATTTTCTTTCAAAAACGAAGCTTTCTCACGTGCATTTGGCTTAATTGCTGCATGCCAATGTACTTCGTTACTATGGTAAATCGCATTTTTAAACACAGGTCTATATCCATCTTTCTTTTCATTGAAAGCAACAGCACCACCAACATGATCAAAATGCAAATGCGTAAGTACTACATCCGTAATATCATCAAATGTATAGCCTAATTTCTGTATCGATTTTTTTAAACTATCATCACCATGTAAATGATAATGGCTAAAGAATTTCTCTGATTGTTTATCTCCTATTCCTGTATCTACCAAAATTAGCTTATTACCATCTTCAACTAATAAGCAACGCATAGCCCAAGTACAGAGATTATTTTCATCAGCTG
>DATCKI010000256.1:0-3226 GCA_036562365.1 Bacteroidia bacterium
TGTATTCTTTGTTCATCGCCACCTATATCTGCTCTGATGGTATTCACTATTTTTTGATCTATTATCTCCTTTGCTAGCTCAAATCCATTCTTTAAATCGGTGGTATATACTTCTGTTTGATATCCAGCTAAATAACGCTCATCATAAGGTTGTAAAGCCTTTAAATCCCATGGTTCTATACTTAGCATTTTATCAAGTGGCACCGACTGACTAGCAGGAGTAATTATATCATCAAACTCATTTTCCACTGTACCTATAGCAAAGCTCCATCTTATTCTACGGACTTGGCGTGTTTTGGTAACACTTTTCCCATTTTCAACAGTGGTATATGTTTGAGTCTCATAATATGCATCTCCACGTTCACCTCTATAGGTAGTAAAAACCTTAGTATCAAAAGTCCAATTTGGAAGATAAATTCCTTTTAATTTATCCTCATACCCCTTTAATCTTTTAAGGTCATTCGGAGCAAACCATAACGCATTTAGCCATTTCCCAAATTTTTCGTGTGCCGTTTTTCTATCCACACGAAAAGGTAAAACGCAATGCGGTTTTATGTATTTAGTGGTGGCTTCTTTAGCAACTACCAAAGCTGTATCACAAAACGGACAATTACTAGAGGTTACATTCGGAGCAAGTGTTGAAGTAGCTCCACATGATGAACATTTCACAGCGTGTTGCTCTTCTTGTTCCACCGCATCAGCCATATTTCTCAAGGCCTCATCAAAATCATGTTCCATGGCCTCAAATTCATCATTAGCTTCGCTAATAACATTCTCCGTACCACAATAACTACACTTTAAATGCTGTGTACCTGGTGCATATTTTAAATCACCACCACAGGAAACACATACTATATGTCCTGCAGTTTTAGATTCTTCTGTGAACATATCTTAGCTTAATGGAGGAGGAACATTCGAGAATATACTTACTAAATCAGGAACCTGGCTTGCTGGAGTCCAATTTGCCATGCCCGCTTTCCAAACTAATGTCTCACGCGAAATTTTACCTTCAATAGCCATAGTTGCTAATGTCCCTAAATCGAATGGACCAGCCTGCTGATTATTAATTGCCGCAAACCAAATTGCACTATTCGGTAATGGTGGTGGCGTATTGGATTGTGCCGATTGATTACTTTGATTCATCATCCCCGACATCATATTTCCCATGGCCATACCCATACCGGCGCCCATTCCAGCACCCATAAGTCCGCCTTCCTGATTCGCACTCGCCTCAATTGCCTTCGCAGTCTTGAATTGAGTAAGCTTCGACATGTCAATTTTATGCAAACGACTATACTCGAATATCTCTTTCTTAAGCTCTTCTGGCATGCTCACATTTTCAACTAAGAAACTTGTGATTTCTAATCCATAAGGAGCAAATTTGCCATTTAATTGCTCTTGACCCATCTCTGATAGCTCCTCTAAATTTGCAGCAAATTTCTCAACTGGAATATTTCCTTCGCCCACTAAATCAGAGAATTTTGTAACAACTAAGGTCCTTAATTGTCCATTGATATCTTCGGTGGTAAAACGACCATTAGTACCTGCAATTTCTTGTAGAAACAAACCGGCATCTTTTACTCTAAAAGAGTAATTTCCAAATGCACGAAGTTCAATAAATCCAAAGCGTTCGTCGTTTAAAGTAAACGGATTTTTAGTACCCCATTTTTGATCTGTAAACTGACGTGTACTCACAAAAAATACATCAGCTTTGAATGGACTATCAAAACCGTACTTCCAACCTTTTAACGTACTTAAAATAGGCAGGTTTTGGGTGTTTAATGTGTGCATGCCCGGCCCAAAAACATCCGCTATTTTACCTTCGTTTAAGAATACAGCAACTTGACTCTCACGAACGGTCAATTTTGCACCATTTTTTATCTCGTCTTGATAACGTGGAAAACGCCATACAAGGGTGTCGCCAGAATCATCTTTCCATTCGATGATATCTATAAACTCATTTCTTAATTTATCAAATATTCCCATGATTATGCATTTATTTTGTCTAATAAGCTAATATATAAAATTAAATGATTCCTTTCCCCTCCCATTTATACGAATAACCCGTGCAGCTTGACGAATAAGGCTACTTTATTGATGATTTTTATAAATCAAACTATTTAATCCCATTTATTTCAACAAAAAAAGGCGTTCCAACCTTAATTGAAACGCCTTAAAGCTTATTTAAAAAAACAAACTATTAATGGGCTTTATGCTCTTCATCAGGCACGTAATTAGCTTGTAATTCAGCTAATTTCTTTTTACCATAAGCAATTTTAGTAATTACGATGAATAATACTGGTACAACAAAGATTGCAAGTAAAGTTGCCGAAGTCATACCCGCAGCCACCGTCCAACCAATAGTTTGACGAGAAACCGCACTCGCACCATGCGAGAATACCAATGGCAAGGTTCCTAAAATGAAGGCTAAGGATGTCATGATAATAGGACGTAAACGTAACTTAACAGCTTCAAGTGTTGCTGCATAAATTTCCATTCCTTTATCTACCCTTTCTTTCGCAAATTCTACAATCAAAATCGCATTCTTAGCCGATAAACCAATTAAGGTAATCAAACCAATTTGAGCATAAATGTTATTATCTAAATGTGGTAAGAATGTCAATGCTAAAATTGATCCAAATAAACCTAAAGGCACCGATAATAAAATTGAGAATGGTACAGACCAACTTTCGTATAATGCCACAAGTAATAAGAATACCACAACTATAATCAAGGCAAAAATAGTTCCTGTTGCATTCCCAGATTCACGCTCTTGCTCACTTAATCCTGAGAAGCTATACTTATACCCAGGAGGTAATGTCTGTGCAGCTACTTCTTCTAAGGCATCTAATGCATCCCCAGAAGAATATCCTGTCGCTGAATTACCACTAACCTCGATAGAACGGAATAAGTTGAAATGGTTTACGATAGCTGGATTTTCTTCTAATTTATAGCTAACTAATGCAGAAAGCGGAACTTGTTCGCCTTGCATATTTTTCACATAAATATTATTCAAATGATCAATTTTACCTCTATACGTAGTATCAGCTTGTGTTACCACACGGTAGTTACGTCCAAAACGCGTAAAATCGTTTACATAACTACTACCAAAATACGTTGAAATGGTAGAATATACACTTGAAACAGGAACTCCCATGCGTTTAGCTTTATCTCTATCTAAAGTTAATTTGTAATTAGGAGTCGTAGTATTGAATAAAGTATAAGCA